>JBLNGL010000317.1:0-7245 GCA_050264735.1 Ignavibacteria bacterium
ATTCAATGTAACGCATCTCATCCCATTAAAAGCCCCTAGGTATTGTTCTGAAAGCCTTTGTATTACTCTGAATTTTCTAAAATGATTGTTTTGATGAAACTTGAATCCTTTTTAAAACTCCAATTCTGAATTCTTCTTCTTCTTTTTCAAGTTCTTTGAATCTTTTCCTAAGGTTGCTGACAAAATCAGACAATCTCTTTTTTCTTTCGCATATCTTTCTTCCAGGCACCAATCTTTTCCTTTTCATTAGCATCTATACTTAATTATTGTCCGCAGTTTGAAATTTGGGGTACGTTTTTTTGAAGGTTTATTTTCATTTCGAAATTATCCTTCGATTAAAGAAATAAAAATGTAGAATATCACATATCCGGCGGCTGTGTCTGTTGTCATTATTATTAATCATTCATATGGGAATCACTTCACATTGTTGCATGAAGCAGAATTTTTTAATAACAATAAATAAATTTTCCCGCAGATGCAGATGAATTCATGCATAAAATCAAAAATCATATGAAATTTTATTCCTCCCTGGCCGCTGTAATATTTATTTCGGGAATTTTTATATTCTTCGGCGGCTCAGAAAATATGAATAAATCCGGTTCTATAGGAAAAAATGAGGTGAACAGCGCCGCGATTAATTTTATAAATACATTTAATGATGATCAGATTGAGCAATTGATTTTCGATTTTAAAGACGATGAAAGAAAGAATTGGAATTATGTACCCACATCGAGAGAAGGAATACCTGTCAAAGAGTTCAGCCGCGGCCAGAAGGAATTATTCAGGAAATTGATGGAATCATCTTTGAGTCAAAGCGGAATTAAAAAAGCCGACGGGGTTGTAATTCTTGAAAAAGTTCTGCATGATTTATCCGGCGGCGGTTCCTACAGGGATCCGGGAAAATATTATGTTACGATTTTCGGCAAACCCGGGAACGGAAAGCCATGGGGCTGGCGCTATGAAGGCCATCATCTTTCTCTAAACTTTACGGTAATTAAGGATAGTGTTATAATTTCTACTCCTATGTTCTTAGGCGCCAATCCCGCTGATGTGAAAAAAGGAGAACATAAAGGCTTGAGGGTTTTGAAATTTGAAGAGGATTATGCGCGCGAATTAATAAAATCTCTCGATAGAGAACAATTGAAGGAAGCAGTAATAGAAGAAGATGCCCCAAGTGAAATATTAACCGGCAATGATGAAAGAATAGATCCGCTTCATCCGAAAGGTATTTCCGCATCAAAATTAAAAGGCGAACAGATAGATATTTTGATCAAGCTGATAAAGGAATATATAAGCAATTCTCAGCCCGAGAATGCGGAGCAGAAACATATGGATCTTTCCAAATTAAACTTGAAGGACATATTTTTTGCCTGGGCAGGAAAAACCGGGAAAGGTCAGCCGCATTATTACAGAATTCAAAGCAATACTTTTTTAATCGAGTACGACAATACACAGAATAATGCAAACCATATTCATTCCGTCTGGAGGGATTTTAAAAATGATTTCGGAGAAGACGTTTTGAAAGAGCACATCAAAGAGTTCCACAAATAGAATTTCGGATTTCGAATTTCGGATTTCGGATTTGAAAAAATTCAAGAATATTGGTAGTAATCTTGGTTCCGCAAACGAAATCCCGCTCTGCGGGATAATCTTGAAATTTTGCAATAGTATAATTTTCCTTCATACAATCAATCATTCATTCATCCAATCATCCATTCTTTCCTGGTTCACATAATTCCTTCATTTTTCTTATCTTAATCCTTCAAAAATTAAGAAATTAAGCTTTTAAACATTAGGAGGATTATTGGAAGAAATTCAGCAGGATTCAAATGTTCTTATTAAAAGAAGGTTTGAAGAGCTTAATGAATTAAGAGCAAAAGGGATTGAACCTTATGCTTATTCTTTTGAAGTCGACTCCGATTCCCAAAAAATAAAGGAAGCATTTAAAGACGGCGAAAACCTTTCTGTTAAAATTGCCGGCAGATTGGTAGCCCTGCGCCGGATGGGGAAGGCTTCATTTGCACATCTGCAGGATCATAAAGGAAGAATTCAGATCTATCTGAAAAAAGATGATATCGGAGATGCCTATGATGCATTCAAGCTGATGGATTTGGGAGATATATTAGGTATTGAGGGATTTGTGTTTAAAACTAAAACCGGTGAAATATCGGTTCATGTGAAATCATTAACTCTTCTTTCAAAATCGCTTAGACCTTTGCCTGTTCCGAAAGAAACGACCGATGAACAGGGAAATAAAATTGTTCATGATCAGTTTTCAGACATCGAGCTGCGCTACCGGCAGCGTTATGTTGATCTGCTTGTAAATCCCCAGATAAAAGATGTTTTTTCAAAAAGAAGCAAAATTATTTCCTCCATAAGAAATTTTTTGGATTCAAAAGGATATCTGGAAGTAGAGACTCCTGTACTGCAGCCGCTCTACGGCGGTGCAGCGGCACGCCCTTTTATAACGCATCATAATACACTTGATACAACTCTTTACCTGAGAATAGCCGATGAGCTTTATTTGAAGCGGCTGATCATCGGCGGGTTTAACGGAGTTTATGAAATCTCTAAAGACTTTAGAAACGAGGGAATGGACAGAACCCATAACCCGGAATTTACAATGCTCGAATTGTATGTGCCTTATAAAGATTATGAATGGATGATGTCGTTTGTGGAGCAGATGCTTCAAAAAATCTGTATGGATGTTTTCGGAACTCTTGAGTTCGAATATGATGGAAAGAAAATTAATTTTGCTTCTCCATGGAAGCGAATTACAATGGTGGAAGCTGTAAAAGCAAAACTAGGGGTTGATATTTTAACTGCGGCTGCGGAGGATTTAAAAGCTGCCGCCGGGAATCAGAAGCTGGAGATTAAAAACTGGGATAATAAACCTAAGCTTATAGACGAAATATTCAGTGAGGGAATTCAGCCGTCTTTAATTCAGCCTACATTTGTAACTGATTACCCGGTTGAGCTGTCCCCGCTTGCAAAAGGACACCGCTCCAAGCCGGGATTAGTTGAAAGGTTTGAAACATATGTAGGCGGGCGTGAATTATGCAATGCATTTTCGGAATTAAACGATCCGGTTGATCAGAAAAAAAGATTTGAAGAACAAGCTAAGATGAAGGCGGAAGGCGATGAAGAAGCTCATGAAATTGATAATGATTTTATAAGGGCGCTGGAATACGGGATGCCCCCCACTGCGGGAATAGGAATAGGAATAGACAGGCTTGTTATGCTTTTAACAAATCAAGCGTCGATAAGGGATGTAATATTTTTCCCGCAAATGAAACCGGAAGGTAAAAGCTCCGGCGGGGAAAATGAACAAAGTCAAATGAGCTCTATTTAATGCCTAAAAGTACAATTTTAATTCTCTTTTTTTTCTTCAGTTCCCAGGTTTTAAGTCAATCGGATATTCTCTCGCTTAACAGCGATCTTTATAAGCCGGCATTCAATTGTAAAATTAATTCTGCCGATACCTTCCCCATTTTGCCCGTTTCGAATATAAACTTCGACCCCTTAGAGACCAGAATTAATTATAAGATTCTTGCGGCGGTAGGTGGCGTTACTCTTACTGCCGGGATTGCCCTTCATATTTACCAGCAGAATGCCTGGTGGAAAGACCAGCGAAGAAAATTTCATATTACAAATGACAGCTACTATGCATTGGGGATTGATAAAGTCGGACATTTTTATGCCGCTAGTTTACTTGCGCATCTCTTTTCTTCAGGGCTGGAAGCAGCAAACTTTCAATCCGAACAGGCTGCAATCTACGGCAGTATTGCATCCTTGGCTTTTGAAACCTATGTGGAAATTGAAGACGGATTCGGGCCTGACTGGGGTTTCAGCCCAGGTGATTTTGCCGCAGATTTTTTAGGAGCCGGATTTTCTTTAGCACAGTATTACTATCCTTTTTTAAAAAACTTCCAGGTAAAATTCAGCTATTATCCTTCACAGGAATTCAGAGATGGTCTCCATAAAGGCAACAGCATCGATGATTATGAAGGTCAAAAGTACTGGTTAAGTCTTAGAGTAAAAAATCTTTTACCCGATGCTGCTTCAAAATTCTGGCCTGCTTTTTTAAACATCGCCGGCGGAATGGGTGTTAGAGATTTGGACGGCAGCGGAGGAGGGCAGAGAGAATTTTATATATCTCTCGACCTCGATACCGAACAGATTCCTCTCTACGGTGGTGTCTGGCAGTTTATAAAAAATTCTTTAAACTATATCCATTTTCCTATGCCCGGTTTAAGGATTACCCCCGATGCAGCATTTTTTGTTTTTTGTTTTTAATCATTTTCTTTATTAATGGATTGAAAAATATTACTGTTTTTATATCCGATTTGATGCTACTGCATCATCAATTCTAATAATTCGGCAAAAATCTTGGTAAAATAAATGGAATTACGTAACCTCCGATTGAAACAATTTGAAGATGGTATCCTGAGGTTTACGGAAAGATTGGAGAAGCTTAGAAAAAAGAGCAGAAGGTTCGGCTATTACAGGCTTATCATTCTTTTAACCGGATTATCTCTTTTCCTTTTCTCATATTTCTATTTAGATCAAATTTTTATCTGGATCATCTTAGCAATATCAATCGCAGTTTTCGGTTTGGTAACTGCAGTTTTTAACAAAATTGATTTGGAGATAAAAAAATGCGGAGTATGGATCGGCATTAAAAAAGATTGTGCTGCCAGAATGAAAATCGACTGGTCCAATATCCCTGTAAAAGATTCCGGCGCAATCGAAAATGATCATCCTTTTGAAACCGACCTCACTATTACCGGGAAAAATTCACTTCACCGGCTGATAGATATTTCAACCTCATCGGAAGGAAGTGCATTATTGGAAAAATGGCTGCTTACAAAAGTTCCTTCCCTGGAAATTATCATGGAAAGACAGGCAGTCATTAAAGAATTAATTCCTTTATCAGGATTCCGGAGCAAGCTCATTCTGAATGCATATTTATCTTCCCGGAAAAGACTTGAAGGAAGCAAGCTTTCGGAATGGTTAAACTCATCTGCAGATACCGAAAAAATTAAAAAAATACTCATTGTGCTTTCCGTAATTATTCCTGTAAACATTATTTTATTTATTTTTTTTACTAACGGATCGATCCCGGCTTACTGGACCGCCGTTTCGCTGGTATACGCAGGAATATATTTATTCAATTCAAAACATGTTGAGGAATTATTTGAAAAGTCGCTCGATATCCGGGCGGAATTCGGAATGTTTACCAGGATACTTGAATTCATCGAGAATTATCCTGCTTTGAAAAATCCCGGGAATAAAAACTTAAACAGGTTATGTTCGGTATTTTTCAATAAAAAAAATAGTCCTTCCGTTTTTTTTAATAAACTGAACAGAATTAATACGGCAGCAAGTTTTCAGAAAAATACCCTCTTTTTTTTACTGCTTAACAGTATTTTCCCATACGATTTCTTTTTTGCTTACAGGCTGGAACAAGTAAAAAAGGAAATGAAAAATAAATTACCCGAATGGCTGGAAATATTTTATAACCTGGAAGCGCTGATTTCTCTGTCGAACTTTGCTTATTTAAATCCGGGTTATTGTTTCCCCTCAATATCGAGTGAGAAACAGAAATTCAAAATTGAAAAAACTGCACATCCTTTAATTCCGGTTGACTCGGCTGTGCATAACGACTTTTCTTTGGAAAAAAAATCGGAAGTTGTAATTATAACCGGCTCAAATATGTCGGGGAAAAGCACATTCTTGAAAACAATCGGCGTGAACCTCGTTCTTGCTTTTGCAGGAAGCGCAGTTAATGCTTCAAAATTCGAAACTAGTCTTTTCCGAGTTTTTACCTGCATCAACATCAGCGATTCAATTACCGACGGTATTTCTTATTTCTATGCCGAAGTGAAAAGATTAAAAGCACTTTTAAGTGAAATAAAATCAGAAAATAATTTAATGGCTTTTTACCTGATCGATGAAATTTTTAAAGGTACAAATAACATGGAAAGGCTTATCGGAAGCCGGTCCTACATTAAAGCTCTTGCAGAATTAAACGGCACCGGATTAATTTCAACTCATGACCTTGAATTAATAAAACTTGAAGAAAATATTCCCCAGGTCAGCAATTATCATTTTAAAGAAGATCTTAAAAACGGCAGGATGCATTTCGATTATAAATTAAAAAAGGGACCTTCTCCGACTACAAACGCACTGAAAATAATGGAGATTGAGGGACTGCCGGTTGAAAGATGAGCATAAATCATAATCATTCTAATTTTATGGGTATAATTTGAATTACAGCATAATTATACCCGCTCTCAATGAAGAAAAACTCCTTCCTCAGCTGCTGGATCAGCTGACAAATCCTTCACTTAGAAAAAAGTATGATTTTGAAATAATTGTATCCGACGGAGGAAGCACAGATGGAACAATTAATATTATAAAACAATATTCCGGCGTTTTGATTGTGTATCCTGAAAATGATATGCAGAATATTGCCGGGGGAAGAAATACGGGAGCCAAAAATGCCTCCGGGGAGATATTTATTTTTATCAATGGCGATGTGCTGATTAAAGATCCCGTAACTTTTTTTCTTTTCCTGGAGAATGAATTTATTCCGTCGGATTATTCGGCTTTAACATGTAAGGTGAAGGTATTCCCCGAAGAAGAAATTTTTGCGGATATTGTTTTTCACTGGATATATAATAATTATTTTAGACTGCTCAATTTTATGGGTCTCGGGATGGGAAGAGGGGAATGCCAGATAATCAGGAAAGAAGCTTTTTTAAAAGCCGGCGGCTATAATGAAGAGCTTGCTGCCGGCGAAGATTTTGATCTCTTTAAACGGGTTAAATGGTTTGCAAAGGTTCTTTTTACAAATAAAATCTGTGTATATGAATCTCCGAGACGCTTTAGAAAAATCGGTTATTTTAAAGTTACGTGGTCGTGGATAGAAAATGCATTCGCAGTCCTTTTTAAAAATAAATCGATTTCAAATGAATGGGAACAAGTTAGATAAGAATAGAACACTGACGAAACAAATTACCGCGGAATTCCGGGAAAATCCGCCTTGTCTGCCTTGCCGGCCCTCGGCGTCGCCGCGGGGCGAGCAGGCAGGTCCATGGCACCCGCATTCTATCTTTTTCCTTCTCTCAATAATTTTCTTTTTTAACGGTTCAGATTCCGCCCAGACTGAATACGTACCTTCTGATAACCCTGTTTATAATTTTCTTGAAAGAATGGAATCTCTGCAGATCATATATGATT
>JBLNGL010000318.1:0-7341 GCA_050264735.1 Ignavibacteria bacterium
CAGATAAAGAAATTGAAATTGAAAATAAAAGATTTACTGCCGGCTATTTAAGGGATAAGCTTTTTAAAAAAACTAAAGGCGGCAGCATAGCTTATCTTACTGATTTTCTGTATGAACACACCTCAAGCAAAAATTTACAAAATATGATCAGCGGATGCGATATTTTAGTTTGCGAAGGTCAGTATTCGGATGCCGATAAAGATTTAGCAGAAAAGAATTTTCACCTTACTGCATCTCAAGCAGCGGAACTCGGCAGAGCTGCCGGAGTGAAAAAATTAATTCTAATACATATTTCAGGAAGGTATGTTCCGGAAAGTGATTATCCGGAGATCCTATCTGAAGCGAGATCTATTTTCTCTGAGACGTATTTCCCTGAAAGCTGGTTACCGTGAACTTGAAGTTTATAAATTATCGCGTGAATTATCTAATGAAATATTAGCCATTTCAAAAAACTTTCCAAAAGAGGAAAGATATTCCCTGACGGATCAGGTTAGAAGATCGTCACGATCTGTAGGTGCACAAATTGCCGAGGCATGGGCAAAAAGACGATATGAAAAACATTTTATTTCAAAATTGACAGATGCCGATGGCGAACAGTATGAAACTCAACATTGGTTGGAAACTGCTTTTGATTGTGATTATATGAAAGAGATATTAGAAAATTTATTAAAAAGTACGAATCTCTAGGAAAAATGCTTTGTAGTATGATTAATAAATCCGGATTATTTTGCAAAAAAATGTTCTGATTATGTCTAATCGTTAACCGTTTACCGTTAACCATTCACAA
Source organism: Ignavibacteria bacterium (assembly GCA_050264735.1). Lineage (GTDB taxonomy): Bacteria > Bacteroidota > Ignavibacteria > Ignavibacteriales > Ignavibacteriaceae > DATKLQ01. Next base: position 788 of record JBLNGL010000318.1, read on the forward strand.
AGGAGAAAAAAATGGCAATTAAAAAAACTAAACTAAACAACGGAATCGAAATACCTGTTTTGGGTTTAGGCACGTATGCAATAACATCACAAAATGATATTGAAAATGCTCTCTCCTCGGCTTTTGAAGCTGGATACAGATTGATTGATTCTGCTGCTGCATATAATAATGAAAAACAAATTGGTAAGGCAATTAAGAAAAGTAGCGTGCCGAGAGAAGAGATATTTTTAACTACCAAGCTTGATAACTGGGATCACGGATACGATAAAGCATTAAAAGCGTTTGATGAAAGTCTTAAAAATCTTAATATGGATTATGTTGATCTTTATTTAATTCATTGGCCTATTACCGGAAAGAGAGAAGAAACATGGAAAGCCTTTGAAAATATTTATAAAGAAGGAAGAGCAAAATCGATTGGGGTAAGCAACTATACGGTACGCCACCTTAAAGAGCTTTTTGATTATGCGGAAATTATTCCAGCCGTAAACCAGGTTGAATTGAATCCTTTTGTATACCCGAAAGATATTCTCGATATCTGCACGGAAAATAAAATTATCGTTGAAGCGTACACACCTCTGGCAAGGATGCACAATCTTAGGCATCCTTTAATAAAAGAATCAGCTCAAAAATATAACAAGACTCCGGCGCAGATTTTACTCAGGTGGGGAATCCAGCATAATGCTGTAGTAATTCCGAAATCATCACACAGAGAAAGAATTTTCGAGAATGCGGATATTTTTGATTTTGAAATTTCCGAAGAAGATATGGAGAGGATGAATCAATTAGACGAAAATTTAAGAAGCTCCGCGGATCCGCATGAAATAGAATAATTTCAAGATTGCAAGATTGAATTGTTACAAAACCACCTTAGCAAGTTTGCGTTGTATACTTCGTACGTGTGTGGCTTGAAACTATTTAGGTTCAAGCAGAGGTTAAGATAGTCGCACGTTTCGTAAATTAATTTAAATATTGTTTTCCCAAAGTCTCCCCTATGGGAGATTTAGAGGGGCTTTTTATGCCGAAATCCTGGAAACTGCAAATAATTCTTTCTGCAGATATTTTCCCGTAACGCTCTTCTCGTTTTCCACTATCTGCTCAGGTGTGCCTTCAGCAATTATTTTCCCGCCGTTCTCTCCTCCGCCCGGACCAAGATCAATAATCCAATCTGCAGTTTTAATTACATCAAGATTATGTTCAACAACAACCACAGTATTTCCCTTCTCGACCAATTTGTTCAGCACTTTAAGAAGAATATTGACATCTTCAAAATGAAGTCCTGTTGTCGGTTCATCAAGGATATAAATTGTTTTTCCTGTACCTACTTTGCTTAGTTCGGTTGCCAGCTTTACCCGCTGTGCTTCGCCGCCGGAAAGAGTAGTTGCCTGCTGACCAAGCCTTATATAGCCCAAGCCTACATCATAAATTGCTTTTAATTTTCTTTTAATCCTCGGCAGATCTTCAAAGAATCCTAATACTTCTTCTACTGTCATTTCAAGAACATCGGCTATAGATTTAGTTTTATATAAAACTTCAAGAGTTTCCCGGTTATACCTTTTCCCATGACATACATCGCATTCAACATAAACGTCCGGAAGAAAATTCATTTCGATTTTTTTCAGTCCGTCTCCTCCGCACTCCTCGCATCTTCCCCCGGAAACATTGAAGCTGAATCTCCCGGTACTATATCCTCTCATTTTTGATTCTGGAAGCTGCGAATACAAATCTCTTATAAAAGTAAATAATCCTGTATAAGTTGCCGGATTGGATCTAGGTGTTCTCCCGATCGGCGACTGATCAATCTCGATTACTTTATCAATATTTTCCAAACCTTCAATGGCTTTATAGGGCAGAGGAACGGTTTTCGATTTATAAATTCTGTTCATTAATATCTTTACAAGAGTCTCATTTAGTAATGAAGATTTCCCCGATCCGCTGACGCCCGTAATTAATGTTAATGTTGCCAGAGGGATTTTTAAATTCACATTTTGAAGATTATTTCCCGATGCACCTTTCAGTGTAAGAAATTTCCCATTACCTTTTCTCCTGATTTCCGGAACCTTAATCTGCTTTTGATGCTTTAAATAAGAAAGAGTAAGTGAATCTATACCGTTACCGGAATTTACCAAGTCTTGGGTTTCTCCTTTTATTATAACTTTACCTCCATGCTCCCCTGCCCCCGGTCCAAGATCAATTATATAATCGGAGCTTTCAATTGTTTCCCGGTCATGCTCAACAACAATTACGGTATTTCCTAGATCTCTCAGGTTTTTTAATGAATTGATCAACTTGATATTATCGCTTTGATGAAGCCCGATACTTGGTTCATCCAGTACATATAAAACACCGGCAAGTTGAGAGCCGATTTGAGTTGCCAATCTGATCCTTTGAGATTCTCCGCCGGATATAGTCCTGGCAGATCTGTTCAATGTAAGATAATCCAATCCAACATTAAGGAGAAAGTCCAGCCTTTCGGATATTTCCTTTAAAATCGGTTTTGCAATTAAAGCATCCCTGCCCTTAAGTTTAACTGCATCAAAAAATTCTTTTGCTCTTCCAATTGATAACGCAGTTACTTCACTTATATTTCTTCCCTGGAATTTTACGGCAAGAGATTCTTTTTTCAGTCTGCCTCCGCCGCATTCCGGACAGGTAACCGTATTCATGTAAGATTCAACCCACTCTCTGATATTATTTGAAGCAGTGGTGTTGTAATAATTTTTCAAATAATTAACTAACCCGGCAAACCTGTGCATATAAGTAACCGGCTTGCCGTTTCCGTATGAATATGAAAAAGCTATTTTATCTTTACTTCCGTAAAGCAGGATCTGCTTCTGCTCTTCCATCAAATCTTTCAATTTGTCATCAAAAGTAAAATTATATTTTTCCGCAACTGCAGATAACTGGTTGAAGAACCAGATTCCCCGGGGTTTTCCGAGAGGAGCAAGCCCTTCCCCGTTAATTGATCTATTCCAGTCAGGAATGATAAGATTTATATCAAGCTCCTTTTTTTCGCCCAGCCCCTCGCAATTTGAACATGAGCCGTAAGGAGAATTAAATGAAAAAGAATTCGGTGCCAGCTCATTAAAGCTTATCCCGCAGTTAAGACAAGCAAGATGACTGCTGAAAATATGATCCTGCGAACCGTCAAAAATTACCACACTCCCGTTGCCGTGGTTTAAAGCTACTTCTATAGATTCGGTAATTCTACTCCTTGCATTTTCATTAACCGTAACCCTGTCTACAACTATTTCAATATTGTGGATTTTATAGCGGTCAAGCTGGAATCCTTTTATAATTTCGTGAAATTCTCCATCAACTCTTATCCTTAAAAATCCTTCGGATAAAATTTCCTCAAAGAGTTCGCGGTAGTGGCCTTTTCTTCCGCGGACCAAAGGCGAGAGAATATAGATTTTTTTCCCTGAAGAAGAAGAAATAACCGAATCAATTATTTGAGCGGAGGTCTGTTTTGAAACCGGCTTCCCGCAGTTATAGCAGTAAGGAGTGCCTAGTTTTGCATACAGCAGCCTCAGGTAATCATAAATTTCAGTAACTGTTCCGACTGTAGATCGGGGATTTCCGGAAGTAGATTTCTGTTCAATCGAAATAGCAGGGCTCAATCCTTCAATTAAATCGACTTCAGGCTTTTCCAGCATATCAAGAAATTGTCTTGCGTAAGCCGACAACGATTCAATATATCTTCTTTGCCCCTCAGCATAAATTGTATCAAAAGCCAGGGATGATTTTCCCGAACCTGACAATCCCGTAATTACGGTAAAAGAATCCCTTGGAATTTCAACATCAATATTTTTTAAATTATGCTCCCTGGCTCCCTTTATAATAATATTTTCTTTTTCTGATTCCATTCGATATTTTAACTTTAATCTTTCATTTTACTTATACGAGACATTAAATTCAATTTAAATCGATGTGCACTGCATCTGATAATAAATTTGTGCAGCATCAAATATAAAAAAATTTTCATGAATAACATCAAAACAATAACAGAGCCGGGTGAAGCAAAATTAAGGGAAAAAGGCTCCCTTTTTATCGGAAAAGCATATCCTGCAAATACTGAAGAAGAAATTACTAAGATACTCCATAACATTAAAAAAAAATACTTTGATGCAGCCCACCATTGTTATGCATATAAAATATTTCCCGAAGATTCAAAATGCTCGGATGCAGGCGAGCCTTCAGGCAGTGCCGGAATCCGGATTTTAAATGCGATTGAACATTATCAACTGTTAAATATCCTGATTGTTATCGTCAGATATTTCGGGGGGATAAAACTGGGGATCGGTCCATTGGGAAAAACCTATTACAATAGTGCAATATTAACTATCGAGAATTCGCAAATAGTTGAGAAAATCCCGATGAATAAAGTTTTTCTTAAAGTCGATCTTTCTTTCGCTAATCAAGTTCAGAAAATAACGGCTGCTTATAAAATTCAAATTTTAAATACCAGATTCGAAGAAAAGATGCAGCAGGAATTCCTGGTTAAAGCAGATAAGTTAGATCAGATTATCTCCAGGTTGGGCGAGTCGACAAAAAATACTTCTGAAATAATTGTTGAAGATAAAATTTATTTTATTTAATTGAACTGTTAATGCATTCTTTTTCTTATAGATTCATTTAAATATGATTTAGTCCAATCTAAATCCGAAAGCAGTTCATTCATATTAAACAAAGCTTCCTGTTTGAGCAAAAAATAGTTCTGCTCAAAATAATTTCTTGCCGGAGTATCCGAGGAAGAAAGTATTTCTTTAAGCAGAGCTATTACCTTCTGTATATTTGCGGAGAAATCTTTTTTCATATAATCCATGTTTTTTTCTTCAGGATTTTCCGCGGCACTTTTGGTAATCCTCATCAGCCCGACAACATATTTCGCGGTGAAGATCAAATCTTCAAAAGCATTTTGTTTGTTATTTTTTTCCGCTTCCTGTACAATCAGCAGAAGTTCAGCTTTCCTGTTTAGTTTGGATCCGGAAAATTTTTCAACTTCATTGACGAAATCCGCTGGGTTCTGCGGATGCTTATTTTTCATTTATAAATTAAGTATTTACTTTAACATTTCGATCTGAGGACGCTTCATTAAATTTTCACACCTAATCCAATACCGTCTCCGATCGGAAGAATCGTTGTTTTCAGAGCTGGCTGGGACGTAAATATTTTATTGAACTCCCTGATATAATTGGTCGATGCTTTGTAATTTGCCGGAACTTTTTTTACTGCAGCATATCCATGCCAAAGAAGATTATCTACAAAGATAATTCCTCCCCTTTTCAGGAGGACAAGACAATAGTCAAATAATCTTTTGTAATCTTCTTTGTCTGCATCAAGAAAAATAAAATCGTATTTTTTATCAAGCTGAGGAAGAATATTAAAAGCATCTCCAATCATAATTTTAATCTTATTCCCTATTTCCGATTTAGCAATAAACTCCTTTGCTTTTTCGGCATTTTCTTCACTCTTCTCAATTGTATGAACAATCCCTTTCTTCTTAAGATTTTTTGCGATTCTTATCGATGAATATGCAATGGCTGTTCCGATTTCAAGAACCCGTTTAGGTGAATATACCCTTATTAACTGTTCCATAAACTCTACGGACTGCCAGGAAAGAATTGGGATATTATGTGTTTTTGCGTACTCTTCCATTTCAAGAATTAGAGGATCCTTTTCAGAACGGAAGGTTTCTATATATTTTGCTTGAGCCGGAAATAAGATTTTATTCATATTGAGTTTTATTTTCTTTTAATCAAATTTAAGGAGAATAAACAGAAAAACAGCAGAACAAGCGATAAAAAAGAAGAGATGTCTTCCGGATCATTTAAGGACAAGCATTTTCCTTGCAGAGCTGAAATTCCCTATACTTAGCTGGTAAAAATAAACGCCGCTCGCCAGTTCCGAAGAATCGATGTGAACCTCATATTTGCCCCCCTTCTGTATTCCATTTACATAAGTGCGGATTTCATTCCCTAAAATATCGTATAATTTAAAAGTAACAAATTCTTCACCGGGAACCTGGTATTTAATTATGGTTGCCGGATTTGAAGGAGTAGGAAACGGATTCGGATAATTCTGCCCCAAATAAAAATCCTCCGGCGGCACAGTATTCACCGAGCTTGATGTAATAATAAGATCTCCGTAGGAAAACTGATATGCTTCACTGATTGGCTCCCTAAAACTTTCACCCAGACTGTCCTTGAATGCAAAGTAAAAATAAACGGTTTGTTGATTGGCAAAAAACGGGAAATCAAAGGTATAAGTTAGGCTGCCGTCATAGTTCATCGCTCCTTCAAAAGGCCCCTCGGTATCGGTATAATAAAAAATCTTAAGGGTTGCTGGATCAATACCTGGATTATCAATAAAAATTTTATGTAATTTAAATTGATTCCCGGCCAATTCAAGGTTTGGATAACTAATTGCTCTTGACGCAGAAATAAGTCCATATCCTTTGTCGTTATTTGGAGTGCTGCTGTTATCGGCGGTTCTTAAAAGAATGCTGCGGACCTGTGTATTAAGAAGATAAGGGTGAGCGGAAAGAAGAAGTGCGG
>JBLNGL010000319.1:0-3570 GCA_050264735.1 Ignavibacteria bacterium
TTTTTTTCCAATCTGAAAATCAACAAAAAAAATCCAGGGTAGCAGTATGAATATTTTTACAAAATTCTTTCTTATTATTTTCGTTTCTTTGATCGGTATTTCAAGTTTATTTCCTCAGGGAGAGTCTGGTGTAATTTACGGAACAGTTACGGACTCTATTTCGGGCGAGTTTTTATCAGGCGCAAATGTCTGGCTGAAAGGTTACAGCCTTGGTGCAGCCTCTGACTTCGAGGGCAAATATACAATCCCAAAAGTTTCCCCAGGGTCTTACATTCTTACTATACGTTATATTGGATACAGGACAAAAGAAATGTCTGTTAAAGTAACCTCCGGTGCTAATATTGAATTAAATGTTGCACTGCTTATTGAAGCAATTGAAGGTGAAGTAATTACTATTACCGGACAAGCCCAGGGGCAAAGAGAAGCAATAAACAATCAGCTTTCATCTAATACAATAACAAATATTGTTTCAGAAGAAAAAATACATGAGCTGCCGGATTTTAACGCAGCAACAGCTTTAAGCCGTTTACCCGGGCTTTCCTTAATGAACGGGGACCAGGTGGTCATAAGAGGTATGCATGCCAGGAATAATCTTGTACTGGTAAATGGCATTCAACTTCCTTCAACTGATGAAAATACCCGTGCTACCAATTTAGGTTTCATCTCGTCAAACATGCTCTCATCTATTGAAGTTATTAAAGTTCTTACTCCTGATATGGATGCAAATGCAATCGGAGGTGTTGTTAATTTAAGGTTACGGGAAGCCCCTTCTAATTTTCATTTTGATATGCTTGTCCAGGGCAGCTTAAATCAACAGGACATGACTTGGGGTAACTACAGATTCTGGGCAAGTGCAAGTCAAAGATTCTTTAATGATAAACTAGGTGTTTTTCTACAGGGAAATGCAGACCGTTCTGAGGTAGGTAATGATCAGACTACAGCTGGTTTTGGAAGAAATGGAAATCAGACATTTGGTGAGGCTCCATACCGCATGGATAACTTTACTTTTAATGATCAGCAAAATTTAGTTTCATCATACGGCGGAAGTCTATTACTGGATTATAAATTACCGCATGGTAAAATATTGCTGCAAAATACTATATCCAAAGGTGTAAACGATAATGCTTCACATAATACCCAGTACGATTTTGGTGGCAGCAGAATTATATATGCATTAAACCGGGATAAATATGACAGAATGTTAATTGCTAATGCACTGCAAACCGAATATAATTTCGGCAATTTAAAAGGAGAATTAACTTTATCTTATTCATACAGCAACCGCAATACCGATATAAGATATGCTGATCCGGGTGATAATACAAATTTTGCAAATCCGGCTCCTGATACTGTCTTTGGTCAAAGTTATACTAGTATAAGAGACACTTTGACCCATGATGAAGCATTAGCTATTCAAATTAACCCTGAAGACTATAAAGGTGCTCGTTTAGCAGACTGGGCGGTAATCCGTGAGGTTGCATTTAATCAGCATATTTATAATTCTCAGCTCGATTTTTCTTTGCCTCTTTCATTTTCATCAGACTTTTCTTCGATCTTTAAGGTAGGCGGTAAATTTATTCGAACAACTCGTCAGAATGACCTCAATAGATGGTATAGAAGAGTCGGTGATGAGAATTTTTGGGACGGAGTCACCGATTTTATTCCAGGAAAAACCCTTTCTAATGCCAGTCGTCTTCTCTTTACTGATATTCAGAATACTGATTATAACAGAGGTAAATATTTTCTGAATGAAACCCATCCCTTCAATTATGCTTTTAATATAGATATGATGGATGATTTTTATACCTCAGCCCGGGCAGGCTGGCCGAACGCCGGAGTTCATCAAGCCGGATCTGTACAAAACGATTTTAACGGGGCTGAAATTTTTTCCGCCGGCTACCTGATGGGTACTTTCAGCATTGGTCCCCAAATAACTTTTATAGCCGGAGGAAGGTATGAGTTCTATAACATGGATTACGATGCAACAAATTTTTTAGTGAGCCATGCCGTTGACGGTAATGGAAGATTGATCGATACTCTGAATACTGTGGATCGAAATGATGAGAACATATTCCCGAATGCACAGCTTCGCTATAAATTTACAGATTGGGGAGATATTAGATTGGCATTTTCTCAGTCTATTTCCCGTCCGGATTATCAGGCTATTCTGCCAAATATTTTCTTCAATCCCGGGACTGATGTGTTAAGTCAAGCGGGAAATCCAGAATTAAAGCCTGCAGTTTCAACAAACTATGATGTTTACCTCTCATTTTATAACAATGAAATAGGGCTTTTTACGGTTGGCGGCTTTTACAAAGAAATAGATGATCCATTTTTTTCAACAGAAATCTATTTTAAGAATATATCATATTATGATATATCGTTCCCTGATTCAGCATTTTGGCTGGCACAAAATACCAATCCGCCACTCCCGAACCAAAGAATACAGACCTGGATAAACAATCCCACTCCGGCTTATTTAAAAGGTTTGGAATTTGAATGGCAGACAAATTTCTGGTATTTACCACGGCCTTTTAATTCATTAGTCTTTAGTATAAATTATACAAGAGTTTGGTCTAAAATGGATTATCATCAGGTCAATAATGAAACAAGAAATGTACGTGATCCTGTAACCGGCAGATTTAGACCAGAATATTTTACCACCGATACAATTCGTACCGGCAGACTGCTTAACCAGGGAAATGATATTCTGAATGTTGCCCTTGGAGTTGATTATAAAGGTTTCTCGGGGCGCATTTCCTTCAATTTACAGGGAAATGTAATTACAACAGTTGGTGTAAGACCTGAAGAGGATCAGTTTACCGGTAATATATATAAATGGGATTTTACTCTTAAACAGGAACTTCCGTTTAAAGGTTTAAGTATCCAATTGAGCGGTATAAATATCTTCCACACTGCAACAGAAAACTTCAGGAAATTCCGCAGAGTTCCTGATGGACCTATTATAGAAAATCTGTCCCAAGTACAATATTCACCGAGAGTGTTTGAATTAAATCTAAGGTACACTCTCTAAAGGTTGCAAATAATATGTTCAATAATATAGGAGAATAATTCTAAAAAGGATTACTGGATAATGTGATTTTAATTAATTAATTGTTTCTAATTAATATTATGGAGGTTCAATATGAGAAAGGTTCTATTACCTTTTATAGCTTTCTTACTAATTTCACATTCAGCATCTTTTGCTCAAGGATATATGGATTTTGTAAAAGAAGTAAGAGGAGATACACTTGTAGTTAAAGATTATAATGACATGGCAGGTTCAGCCAGTTCTTTAAATAATGTCATCCTTCAGGATACCGAAGCACCTGCAGGACGTGTTTATGAACTGCAAACCGGAGGATGGTATCCGCAGGCTGCTGGGGTTACCACTCCGGACAGGCCTGTAGTTATTGTAGGTGCAAATAATACCCGTATGGTTAATAATGATGATCCTGCAACACCGCCTATTATATCCGGAATTGACGCTAACCCCGGCGGTATTACCTGGGGGAATGATTTAACGATTAAAAACACCAGCATAGTTTGCGGAGCGCCTGATGGTACAAT
>JBLNGL010000320.1:0-4435 GCA_050264735.1 Ignavibacteria bacterium
GTAATTGTATAAATTAATTAAAATCTCCTCCCACTCCTCATCTTGATAGTAAAGAGCATTAATTAATATTAAAATTGCTGATTTTATTGGTAATAAACAATGAATGCTTTGAAATTTTAAGGGAAAAATTTTATGAATTCTATAAGAATTATTGATAAATAGATCTTTGATTTAATACAGCGATCTCCACAATTTAATATGATTATCTTAAATTTATTAATAATTTTCCCCCTGAAAATTAGAAATGGAGAAATGATTAGGGGTAAATCAGATCTTTTAAAATTCATCATCCGATTATAAAGTAAACTGAAAAGAAACGATTGAATTTACTTTTGAAAAAAAACTTTTTTAATACAGCCGAATATTTTAAATTTATCCTGTTTAATTTTAATGAATGGATACAATAATGCCGCAAATTAATTTTTTCTGCATGTTTCTTATTTTTATTTTCTTTCAAACTGAATGTACTTATTCTCAAGAAGAAAACGCCGGGCTGTTTGAAAATGATTCCGATATCGGACATGTATTGATACCCGGCTCAGCGAAATATAATCCCGAAGATAAATCGTATAGTGTAACCGGGAGCGGAGAGAACATCTGGTTTACAAATGATGCCTTTCATTTCTTATATAAAAAAATGTCGGGCGATATTTCTTTTTCTGCCGATTTGAGCTGGATCGGTGAAGGAGTCCATCCTCACCGTAAAGCGTGTTTTTTTATCAGAGAATCGCTGGAACCGAATTCACCGTATGTTGATATTGCACTGCACGGCGATGGACTTACGTCTCTTCAATTCAGGGAAGAAAAGGGAGGTCTTACCAGTCAGGTTGAATCAGCTGTAAAAGCACCGAAGAGAGTTCTCATTGAAAAAAGGGGGGATCAATTCTATATGTTTACTGCAGGGGAAAATGAAGATTTACATTATGCCGGCGGCTCATATTGGATTAAATTAAAAGAACCATTCTATGTAGGATTCGGGGTCTGCTCTCATGACAGCACTGTAATTGAAACTGCTGTTTTTTCCAACGTTGAATTAAAAAGATTAGAGGATAAAGGAAAGGGAGAATCCATGATTGAAAGTACACTGGAGACAGTTGCAATAGATTCAAGAAACAGAAAGGTTATTTACAACGCAAAAAAACATTTTGAAGCACCGAATTGGTCGCGCAACGGGAATTATTTTTTATTCAACCAGGAAGGAAAGATTTATAAGCTGCCTGTGAACGGCGGGGAACCAACTCTAATCAATACCGATTTTGCTGTTAAGTGCAATAATGATCATGGGATTTCTCCGGATGGGACTAAATTGGTAATCAGCGATCAGACTAAAGATGATAAATCGCGAATCTACACTTTACCAATTGAAGGCGGAACACCAAAACTGATAACCGAAAATACACCCTCATACTGGCACGGCTGGTCGCCCGACGGAAAGACTTTAGCTTACTGCGCCGAACGGAACGGCAATTACGATATCTTTACTATTCCTGCTGAAGGTGGTGAAGAAAAAAGATTAACTACTGCCGAAGGTCTTGATGATGGTCCCGATTATTCTCCCGACGGTCAGTATATTTATTTTAATTCTGATAGAACAGGATTAATGCAGATATGGAGAATGAAAACAGACGGCAGCGGGCAGGAACAGGTTACAAATGATGAATACAATAACTGGTTCGCGCATCCTTCTCCCGACGGTAAATGGATCGTATTCCTTACTTATGAAAAAGATGTGGAAGGTCATCCTGCAAATAAAGATGTAATGCTTAGAATTATGCCTGCTGAAGGAGGAGAAATTCAGGTGCTGACCAGATTATTCGGAGGACAGGGGACAATCAACGTTCCTTCATGGTCGCCCGATAGTAAGAATGCGGCGTTTGTAAGTTATAGGTTAGTGAAATGAATATTGAAAATTGATAATTGAACATTGAAAATTGACAGATGAACATTTAACATTTAATATTTAAAAATGTTCAATACTCAATTTTCAACTTTCAATATTCAATTAAATTGCATTTATATTGTATGATCATTCTGCCACTCCAATACTCCATCACTTCATTAATCCAGACATTGTGGATTAAGTTGCGATCTAAGAAATATTCAATGCTCAATATTCAACTTTCAATGTTCAATTAATTTAAAATAGTATTTATTGTTATCATTCCAATACTCCAGCACTCCATTACTCGAGAAGCTCCGATCTATTGAGATTAAAAGAAAAAATTTTTATGTTATTACAGAGGGTTGTAATAACAATTGCACATCGATATTGACAAACCGATCGGATGAATAATTCATTTTTACCGGATTAAACTATCTTTTTTGGGAGGACCCAATGCGTTCTTTAATATTATTCATCCTTTTTGCAGCATTCACCGCGGTTCAATTTGCCCAAGAAGAAACTCTTATCGAATTCGGAGATCAAACAGGCGGCTTCGGGGGTCCTGTTGCTAAATTTACGAGCATCAACAGCCGGGGTGCAATCATGCTTGGAGCAAGAGGCGGCTGGATATTTGAACATTCATTTGTCGTTGGAGGTGGAATCTATACTCTTGTCAGTGAAGTTGATGCACCGGAAAATATTCTTCCCGCCCAAGGTCCTCTTGACATCGACTGCAGCTATTTCGGACTTGAAGCTGAATATGTTTTACAACCAAGTTCATTGATTCACTACAACTTTTATTTATTTGTTGGGGCTGGAGCAGTTCGGTTCCTTAAAGATGTCGGATCTTTTAGTAAGAACAATACGCAGGTGGAGGAAACAGATTTGACGTTTGTACTGGAGCCTGCTGCTAATGCTGAACTGAATGTAACAGATTGGTGCAGAGTCATGGCCGGAGTCTCATACCGCATTACCACCGGTGTAACCCAGGTTGGCCTTAAAAATAGTGACTTCACTGGACTCGCTGCATCGTTGACAGCTAAGTTTGGAAGTTTCTAAGTTTGCACGAAACGTAACTACAATAGTTGGCGCTATTGAAAAAAAAATTTGAGGATCATGGGTATGATATCAGAACAAGATAAGAATTATATGGAATCCCTGAGTATTCACACAACAGGCAGCAGGGTTGAACAATGGATTGCTTTGGCTCTCTGCAGTGCAGTCTTGGCGGCCGGCGCAATGGAGCAGTTCCTTCGCACCCGGCCGGCCAACGCGGCACCTTTCGCCCCGGACTGGCTACCCTTCGCCGCTGCCGTAATCGCTGCAGCAGGGATCATACGATTTAATGATCGAATTCAGTGGCCTCGCGTACAGCGTGTGTTACGTTGGAGCGGTCTTCTATTGATGGTGTGGGCAGCTAATGGGTTACCGTTCGACCTGCTTGCTATGGCAGGCCTTATCGGCGATCCGGCCACGGGTCTCAGAATTGGAGTCGATTGGCCGGGGATGGCGACTCGGACGTTGGCTCTTGCCGCCGTAGTTGTTCTGGCCCGACTCGTCCTGGTGCGACCGAACTCCCCCGCATCAATCCATTCAGCGACCTGGTACGGTTATGCCGCATTCGTGTTCGCATTGCCCTACCCGGTTCTCAGGACGTGGTGGGCTTTTGGAGGGACGCTTGGACTCATTAGGCCCGATGCGGCCGGTCATGGCTTCATCCCTTGGCTGGCTTGTATCCCTTGGCTGCTGGCAGCTGCACTTTCACTGCTCCTTGTTTCAACGAGACGCTGGATGCCGCGCCGGCTGCTGCTTGCAGCAGGCTGGTCTGCCACCGTCATTGTTGCTTCGATCGGACCTGCGGCTTGCTGGTCGCTGATCGTCAAGTTAATGGCAGGCGACGATCTTGGTATAGAGGGAGGTATGGCAACATGGGTTCCATGTCTTTTTTACGGCAGCTGGCTCCTTTGGGCCATAACCGCCGGTGCCGCCACCCGCTCTTATCAGGTGCGGAGTGCCGGCTATGCGGATGTCCTCTCCGATGTGACATTGCCCGTGAGGACATGACCGACTTTTCGGAAATCCGGTATGGACAAATAGGTCAGGAGTCGCCGCACCAAACAGTCCGCCTACTATCATGTGTAAAATGACGGCGGCATTGAGTGAGCACAACTGAAACGTCTTCAATAGAAAAACGAACGTTTCATCTGCCTCATGTTTATGTAATTTGATTCTAAAAATATGAATCGGAAAAGATTTGCAGGAGGAGAATCGAATCAATATCAAGCGGTTTGAACTTTTCTTACTCAATTACAGGATAAAGATGAAATCATTTTTGTGCTGCTTCTCTAACAGAATTTCAGTTTTATTTTTTCTGATTCTCACTTCTTTTTCATTCTCTCAGCAATATATTAAAGTGAACGGCACCCATTTTTCTCTAAACGGAAAACCTTACTACTTTACAGGCACAAATTTCTGGTACGGCTGCTACATCGGATCTACCGGTCAGACTGGTGACAGGGAAAGGCTTACCCGTGAACTCGACCGGTTGAATGA
>JBLNGL010000321.1:0-3182 GCA_050264735.1 Ignavibacteria bacterium
AAGCAAATAATTGATAGCGATCCGAATTACATCTCGGTTAAAAATTCGGAGGGAATGTTTGAACTGACTAATAAAGCAGCTGCGGCATCTTTGGGTACTACCACGGAAGAGATAGTCGGCAAATTCGATTCTGAATATTTTGATTCCAAAGAGATAGAGAATCAGCGTGCAATGGAGAAAAAAGTAATCAATTCCCAGGATGAGATTTTCATCCCTGAAGAAAAGTTTATTGACTCAAAAGGCAAGATTCATCTTCTTCAGACATTTAAAAGCGCAATAGAAAGCCAGACTGGAAAAGAAAAATTAGTGCTGACTGTAGCTTCGGATGTAACACAGCTTAAATTTACCGAAAGAGCCTTAAGAGCCAGCGAAGAAAGGATAAAGACCTTGCTGGAGGCAATACCGGATATCGTGCTGCGATGCAATGAACGCGGGATTCTTTTGGACTATCATGCCCAAGCTCGGGATATTCTGCTAAGAAAAACCGGAGATGTAATCGGGAAAAACATATTTGAAATTTTTGAACATGATTTTGCCGAAAAGATCTTTTCTTTTTCTAAAAAGGCTTCATCATCCGGGGAAATTCAAATATTCGATTATGAATCCGGCGATGAATTTCCTTCCATATATCAGGTTCGAATTTTCAGCAATGCTAAGTATGAGTTTATAACAATTCTCAGAGATATAACGAAAATAAAACTTGCAGAGAATGAATCGCACAACTATCTAAAAGAACTTCAGGTGAATAAAAATATCCTTGAGCAAAAAGCTGCTGATCTTACGGAATTGAATAAAAAATTAAATCAATCCGAGCAGGAATTGATTGCCTTGAATGCGGCTAAAGATAAATTTTTCTCAATAATTGCACACGATCTGAGAAGCCCCTTCAATTCTCTGCTGGGTATAACGGAATGCCTTTATAATGAAATAGACTATGTCTCTAAAGAAGAAATTAAATCGATGCTAATGGATATACATAAATCAGCCAAATCGACTTTTAATCTTTTAGAAAATCTTCTGCAGTGGGCGGCAATTAAAACAAAAAAAATAATTTATGATCCCAAGATTCTTGAACTTGATAAATTAATTCCGGGTATCGCCGAACTCTATTCGGGCATCGCTTCCAATAAGGAAATTAATTTATCTTCAAACATTAATCCCGCTGTCACGGCTTACGGAGATTATAACATGATTTCATTTATTTTAAGAAATCTTATCTCAAATGCCGTAAAATTTACAAAACCGGGAGGAACCATAAATGTATCTGCACTGGAAGAAAAAAAGTATGTGAAAATCAGCGTATACGATTCGGGTGTGGGGATGACGCCTGAAAAGATTCTGGAATTGTTTAAACTGGATAAAAATATATCAACACCGGGAACCTGCAATGAAAAAGGCTCCGGTCTAGGATTAATTTTATGCAGGGAATTCATTGAAATAAACAAAGGAAAAATAACCGTTCAGTCTAAAATAGGTGAAGGCTCTATCTTCAGTTTTACTCTGCCCAAAATGAAATTGTAAAACTGACGAGTCATTCGGATCTAAGATATAAATATTAAAAGTAATAACTGCAGTTAAAAATGGCGGATATATGATTAAAGTATTAATTGTTGAGGATGAATTAATAGTTGCATTGGAGCTGAAGAGCAGACTGCTTGATCTAGGCTATGCAATCTGCAGCATTGTTTCTTCCGGTGAAGAAGCTGTTGAGCTGACTGCAAAGGAAAATCCGGATCTTATCTTAATGGATATTAATATTAAAGGAGCATACGACGGGGTAAAGACTTCTGAAATCCTTAAAGTTGATTACGATATTCCGATCATTTTTATAACGGCATTTTCAGACCCTAAAACCCTTCAGAGAGTTAAGGTTACCGAGCCATACGGCTATATAATCAAACCTTTTGAAGAAAGAGAGCTGCATACGGCAATCGAAATTGCTTTATATAAACACAATATGGAGAAGAAACTCAGGGAAAGCGAGAGAAGACTTTTTATTACTCTCAAAAGCATCGGAGACGGAGTTGTTGCAACTAACCATGAAGGAATCATAAATTATATTAATCCCGCGGCAGAATCTCTGACAGGCTATGGTTCCGCTGAAGCAATCGGAAAAGAAATAATGGATATCCTGCATTTTAAAGATGAAGAGAATATAAAAATAGCATACTCAGCCGTTACTGAATTACTTACCAGCGGATTAACAAAGAACTTTCCTGTTAGTGCAGTGATGATCTGCAGGAATGGTAAAGAGATTGTCATTGAAACTGATGCCGCTGCTATTAAAGATAATAAGGAAAAAATAAATGGGATTGTATTAAGCTTCAGGGATATAACGGAACGGAAAAAAATGGAAGGTGAATTAAAAATTGCACTGGATAAAGCGCTTGAATCCAACGCCCTGAAATCTATTTTCCTGGGCAACATGAGTCATGAGCTGAGAACTCCTATGGTAGGAATACTCGGCTTTGCCCAGATCCTGAAAGATGAACTTTCAGATAAACACAGCGCCGAAATGCTCGAAATGATGATGGATGCAGGAAGCAGACTTTTATCGACATTAGATTCAATATTGGAATATTCAAATTTCGAATCAAAAAAATCATCTCCTATATTGCATGAAATATCTGTTGCGGATCTGGAAAATAATTTAAGGCACCGGTTTGAAATTATCACAAAGCAAAAAGGATTGAAACTGATTATTGATCTTAGAAAAAGTAATATTAAAGTATCGGCTGATGAAAAGCTTCTTGGAAGGGCGCTGCACAACATAGTTGATAATGCAATAAAATTTACTCATAATGGGAATATAATTATAGAAGCAGACGAGAATAGAAAAAACGGCAGAGCATGGGGAATAATCAGAATCGCCGATACCGGGATTGGTATATCCCCTGAGAAAATAAATATTATTTTCGATGAATTCAGACAGGTAAGTGAAGGCGGGGCGCGTAATTATGAAGGGAGCGGCTTGGGACTTACAATATCTAAAAAAATCATTGAGCTTATGGGCGGTCACATAAAAGTTGAAAGCCAAATCGGTATAGGATCCAAATTCAGTATCTATTTACCTTGTATGAATAAAATAAGCTAAAAATTAAATAATCATAGTCACTGCCTCATTCAGCCTTACTTTCCTGCAAAAATTTGCTCCCTTTTTTTTCGTTATAAATCAGTAAATT
>JBLNGL010000322.1:0-7493 GCA_050264735.1 Ignavibacteria bacterium
AGCAATTTAGTAGATCCTGATGAAGGTTATCTACAGCTTCAATGGTTCCATGGTAACAATAACGGATTTGCAGTTGATAATAATGATCTGTCTGCTAAAGTCTGGACAGCCTGGGATGAAGAATGGTTCTATATGTATGCTGAAGTAACGGATGATACAGTTAGTGCAACCAGTGCAAACAGCTATCAAAATGACGGGCTTGAACTGAAAATAGATCCTCAGCCTACTGACAGTACTCAGGCAGGAGGTTCAGTTTTTGCTCCGAATCTGACTGCGCTTGGCACTACAGGAAATGACACTCTAAATGCCATAGCCGACAGCAACAAACAATTTGTACGTAAGGTAGTAAGCAATGGTTACGTTCTTGAGCTTGCTGCTAAATGGGCAGCCCTTACTATTGGCGGAGAGACTATTACTCCCGAAGTAGGTAATGTTTTCGGCATGGCAATTAACTTCCATGATAATGATGGCAGCACTACCACTCCGCGTCAGGCTTCTATTATGTGGGCGGCTGTTATGCTTGATCAGGTATGGAATACCCCAAAGTATATGGGCAGGGTCTATTTCCTTGACGATAACAAGCTGGAGTGGGATCCAACAAACAACATGACCGGTGTAGAAAACGATCTGCCATATAATGGCTCTACTGTTGGTGTTAGTGAACAAAGATTGACTCCGACAGAATTCGCTTTAAGCCAGAACTATCCTAACCCATTTAATCCGTCAACTACTATTGAATTCGCTTTACCGCAGATGAGCGAAGTTAATATTGCAGTTTACGATATTCTTGGGAGGAAAGTTGCTGAATTAGTGAATGGTAATTTCAATGCCGGTTACCATAAAGTCAGATTTAATGCTTCAAACCTTACCTCCGGTGTTTACTTCTATTCGATTCAAGCCGGAGATTTTGTGAGCGTTAAAAAATTAATGCTGCTGAAATAACAGCTTAATTTTTCAGTTCGTTAGAATTATCAGCCCCGATTTTTATCGGGGCTGTTTTTTTTGGATAAAGACATTTTATTAATCAGATAGCTCATATCTGAAAAAATTTTAAAGAACAACACTACCCAGGCCATCCCCTTTAGTAAGGGGGATGGCGATGGAGGGGTTGAACAATTTTAACGGAATGCTAAAATGCATGAATGTTTAAAAAATCCGGCAAATGCTGTAATACTTCGCTATCTTTTAATTTTTTTATTCATGCCTTTGAATGCTCAGACGGAAAGAAGAATTGCCGTAAGCAATGACAACGTTTTTCGGCAGCGCATTTCCTTTAACGAAGACTGGCGCTTTTTTAAGTATGATTCAATATCAAAAACGGACAACCTAATCTATGATGTGCGTCCTGAAATTAAGGATGAGAGAGATGACAAACCTGCCGATACCAAACCAACGGAAAGGGATAATATCGAAGCAAAACAAATGGTGCTCAAACCATGGATATTGCCGACCGGTAAAAACTTCATCAAAGATTCCGCAAAACATTATGTACGGCCTGAAGGTAATCCCGGTAATGATTTCCCATTTGTTCAGAAAGATTTTGATGACAGCTTATGGGAGATTGTTAACCTGCCGCATGATTGGGCAATCAAAGGTCCTTTTTTTGAAGGTCCGGACCCTGAAGTCGGCGGCGGTATGGGACGCCTGCCCAGTCATGGAGTTGCATGGTACCGGAAGAAAATTGATATACCTTTATCCGACAATGGTAAATCAATATTCCTTGATGTGGATGGGGCGATGTCTTACGCGATGGTCTGGCTAAATGGCAGTTTGGTAGGTGGCTGGCCTTATGGCTATTCTTCATGGCGGGTTGATCTCACGCCTTATGTTATACCGGGTGGTGAGAACCAATTAGCTATTCGTCTGGATAATCCAAATAATTCATCCCGCTGGTATCCCGGGGGCGGAATATACAGGAATGTTTGGTTAGTTAAGACCAATCCGGTTCATGTTGGTCAATGGGGGACTTTTATTTCGGCAGAAAATGTTTCAAAAAATTCTGCAAAGATAAACCTGGAAGTAACAATAGATAATGATTCAAAAAATGAGATTACTGTTTCAGCAGCAACACAGATATTTGAATTAAACTCTAAAGGAGAAAAATCCGGTAATGCAGTCACAGAATTTAAGACGATTAAAGCAAAGATTGCTGCAGAAGAAAAAGATATAGTGAAAGGTTCTGTGATACTTGAAAGTCCTAAACTCTGGGGACCTCTGCCGACTCAGGTTCCGAATCTTTATGTAGCTGTGATTAGACTTTATCAGGATGAAAAACAAATAGACCTATACGAAACAAAGTTTGGCATTCGATCCTTACAATTCGATCCAGATTCTGGCATTTATGTTAATGATGAGTTAATTAAAATTAAGGGTGTTAATCAGCATCACGATCTGGGTGCCCTCGGTGCAGCATTTTATACTCGTGCAGCAGAGCGTCAACTTGAAATATTAAGAGAAATGGGCTGCAATGCAATCCGCATGGCCCATAATCCGCCCGCCCCAGAGTTATTAGAATTAACAGATCGAATGGGCTTTCTTGTAATGGATGAAGCTTTCGATGTATGGGAGCGAAGAAAAACCCCGCTCGATTTTCATCTAATATTTCCGGAATGGTACGAGCAAGACCTGCGCGCAATGATCAGGAGAGATAGAAATAATCCATCTGTAATTATGTGGAGTTATGGCAATGAGGTTGGTGAGCAGTACACCGGTGAGGAAGGAGCTGACTTAGGAAAACAATTAAGCGATATAATCAAGGAAGAGGATCCTACACGTCCTACAACAAGTGCAATGAACTGGGCTAAACCGGAGATGCCTTTTCCCAACGTAATGGATATAATCAGCCTTAACTATCAGGGTGAAGGAATTCGACAGGATCCTGAATTTGAGGGAACTAATCGTATCCGTACTCCACCGCAATATGATGCTTTTCACGAAAAATTTCCGAATAAAGTAATTCTTACCAGTGAATCTGCATCTGCAGCCAGCAGCCGTGGTATTTATCTGTTCCCTGTAACACATGATATTAGTTCACCGATTCGAGACGGCAGAGGGGGAGATTCTAAGATTAATCATGTAAGCTCATATGAACTTTACGCTGTTGATTTCGGTTCTTCTGCGGATAAAGTTTTCGGTTCAATTGAACGGCATCCATTCGTGGCAGGAGAGTTTGTATGGAATGGCTTTGATTATATCGGTGAGCCGACTCCATATTACGGAGCCAGAAGTTCATATACCGGCATTATTGACCTTGCGGGCTTTAAGAAAGACCGCTTCTATTTTTATAAGGCTCATTGGCGACAGGAACTTCCTATGGTGCATATTCTGCCGCACTGGAATTGGCCTGAACGCGTTGGGCAATTTACACCTGTACATGTTTTCACTTCAGGTGATGAAGCAGAACTGTTCCTAAATGGCAAGTCACTTGGCCGAAAGAAAAAAGGTCAATACGAATACCGCCTTCGCTGGGACGATGTGAAATATGAGCCGGGAGAACTGAAGGTAACTGCTTACAAGAACGGTGAGAAGTGGGCGGAAGAAATTATTAAAACTACAAACGAACCGGCTGGATTAATGGCTTCAGCGGATCGTAATGAAATTAAAGATAATAGAGAAGATTTATCTTTTATAACTGTGAAGGTAATTGATAAAAACGGACTAATGGTACCAACAGCCAATAACAAAATCCGGTTTGATGTTGAAGGACCCGGTGAGATAGTAGCGACAGATAACGGAGACCCGACAAACTTTACACCATTCCCTTCACATGAGCGCGAGGCATTCAATGGCTTTGTGCTGGCTATCATTCGCTCAAAGAAAGGAGCACCAGGTGTTATAACGATTAAAGCAAAATCATCGGGATTAAATGAAGCTAAAGTGGTTGTAAACTCTACAAAATGAAAACATCATTTAATTTATAAATCTGACGGAAAATAATATGAAAAAATCTCAGCTCTCCAAAAAATCTAACTGTATCCCTTTTGTATTTTTTAAACCTCTTGCTCGAATACTCTTCATTTTTCTTTTATTCGTGGTATGCAAATCCGAACTGACAGCCATATCAAGTACTGCCGAAGAATGGGTCGGAACCTGGAGAACAGCTCCGCAGCTTGTTGAAGAGCGCAATAATCCGCCGGAACCGGGATTAAGTCATAACACACTACGCCAGGTAGTCCGCGTTTCGTTAGGCGGAGACAGCTTGCGGATACACTTCTCCAACGAATTCAGTACAAGTCCTGTTACTATGAAAGCTGTACACATAGCCGTATCGGGAGATAGCAGTGCAATTGTCCCAGGCACCGAACAGGCGTTGAAATTTGACGGACAGTCTGAAATAACAATAAAACCGGGTACTGCCGTTACATCGGATCCTTTTAAGTTTGTTTTGGAGCCAAGAACCAATTTAACAATCACGATTTACTTTGGTGATACTTCACCGGATGTAACCGGTCATCCGGGATCACGAACCACATCTTACCTGCTTACCGGTAATATGGTTTCTAAAGTAGATTTTTCCGGTGCGGTACAGACAGATCATTGGTACATAATCAGCGGCATCGATGTAATTGCTGATGAGTCTGCAGCCGCAGTAGTTGTGCTCGGCAATTCAATAACAGATGGACGCGGATCAGGTACAAACAAGCAGAATCGCTGGCCGGATGAACTGGCACGCCGCCTTCAGGAGAATCCCGATACTCGGCAAGTGGCAGTTTTGAACCAGGGGATTGGCGGCAATTGTGTACTTCGCGAATGTCTAGGTCCCTCTGCATTAAACCGTTTTGAGCGTGATGTAATTGGGGCAACTAAGGTGCATTGGCTTATAATTCTGGAAGGGATAAATGACATTGGTCAGACACAAGACTCTTTAGCTGCAGTTAAAGCAGCGGACGATCTGATCTCTGCATTTGAACAGATGATCGATAATGCTCATGCCAGTGGTATAAAAGTTTATGGGGCAACGCTGCTTCCATTCGCCGGATCTTTCTATGATGCACCGTATCGTCAAGCAGCTAGAGATACTGTCAACGGGTGGATTCGGAGCAGCGGCCGCTTTGACGCCGTCATTGATCTCGATGCTGCTCTGCGTGATCCGGATAATCCGCTGCACCTCTTGCCTGCTGCAGACACCGGCGATCATCTCCATCCTAATGAAACAGGCCATAGGATGATGGCAGAGGCGGTTGATCTGACAATTTTTAAATGAGGTGCAAGCAGCTCGGATTATTAATCTGTGCATTTAGCAGAAATCTTAACATTGTTAAGTCTTAAATACCGGATTAAAAAATCCAGTTGTACAAAAAAAAAGAATTGCGAGAAAGAAAATGATTTCGAAGCAACAGACAGCAATTTTTCTTATACTTTGGAACCTTCAAGTATATCGACATTCGTATCGAACTGAAAATTAATAAAATCATAAAGAATTTATATTATGATATTTTTTTTAATAATATTAAAAATAAAATAATGATTATTCCCGGAGTAATAGACTGAGCAAATAATTAATAAGAAAATAAATTTATGAAATTATTTCTCATTTCATTTCTTTATTGATTTTTATTTGCAGCATTTTTCCCGTTAACATAGACAAAGTCTCTAAAAATATCGTTGCTATTTTCTTCCTCATTAATTAAGTTAAAACAATAATAATATGACTTTCTAAAAGGCATCAATGTGAAAGAAGGGGAAAAAATCAGGGATTTTCAACAGGTCACCTTTTAATTCCAATAAATTTACACAAGTATTTTATACAACATTCATCCAATAACTAATAATAATTGTAGAGAAGAAGGATTTATTTAAGAAAGTAAAAAGAGAAAGTATTTTAGTTATATGAATAAATTAATACATTTTTTTCTAATAATATTTTGTATTTCCCCAATTCTATATATTAACACGTTAGCCCAATGGGAAAAAGTAAATATGCCCGGCAGCCGCGGAGGTGCCGTTTACTCAATTTGTTTTAAAGATTCATTTATATTTGCCGGAATAAAAGGAGGAGTTTATGTATCCTCAGATGATGGAGAACATTGGAAAAAAGTAAATCCGGATTTGCCTCCGAGAGAACATGAGGCAATCGTATTGTCTTTAGCTGTAGCTGGAGAGACTATTATTGCTGCATTTAATGAACCCGGTGTTTATATATCTTCTGATGAGGGATATAATTGGCATCAGGCAGATATTTATGCGAGTCTGAGGAAGAGTCCATTTGTAATTGCTGCTAATAAAAATTTTATTATCGTCGGAAATTCAATTGGCAATACTTATAAATCTTATGATAACGCTTTAATATGGGAATTGGATACCCTCTCTAATGTCACTTCATTTGCTATTAAAGATTCCATAGTTTTGGCACAACTCGCAAGCGGAGTTTACTTTTATCAATTGCAGGCCGGCAATGTTATTCTTACAAAAAAGTTTGTCCCTATGAAATAAATCCTTTAGAAAAAACTTGAGGAGAATAAAATGGAGAAAATAAAAATTTTATTTAATATCCTCCTATTTATTTTTTCATACAGAATTATAATTCAGGCGCAAACACTAAATAGTGAATTATTCTTGGTTTCAAAGTGGGGTGCAACTTCCGGAGGCAATTTTTGGCCAATACTCAATGATTCCAGCACTAATGATGGTAATGCAAGCATGGGCGATACAGACGGATTTGGAAACGGCTGGGCCACAATCCGGGGCGGTTTCGATTATGATGTTGAAGCTGCTTCCGATTCAGCAATTATAATTAAAGGAAAACTCGAATTTGTCGGAACCGGTTTAACTCTTAATTCTATTCGTTATGCTTTAATTTATCAGGATAGTGTTGCTCTCCAAAATCAATATACAGATTCTGCTATGTGGATCAGTAATAAAGGTCATTATGGATACGGATTCATGCCAATATCAGGTCCAATGACACATGACCAACCGCCACATGGTACAGTCTGGACAATAATTGATGGAAAATATTGGAATAGTACCGCTGCTCATAATGGCTATGCTATATCGGATATATTACCTTCTCCTCCCGGAATAAGTATTATGGAAGGGATTTATGATTGGGCTATATCTGTTCAACCTTTTGGTGATGGTACAAATGAAGTCAGATGGTATTTAATTGAAGAAAATAAAAACTACTGGTTTGAAGGAACAGCTATTGATACTGGTCAGGTAACTGCTAAATTCAATGGTATTTGTTTTGGCATGGAAACAGAATATGATACTATACTTAAACAATTTAATTTAACAGAAGTAAGAGTTGAAAAAGGTGATCCGATTGCTGTACCTCCTTCGCCCTGGAAACATCATTACATAGATAAATGGGGACTCACCCCTCAAGGAAAAGCCTGGCCAATATTGAATGATTCATTGACAATTAGGGGTAATGCCGGCATAGGCGGGCCAAATCCGATACCCGGTTGGGCTACAATCAGAGGCGGATTTAATGAAACTTTACAAATAACAAAAGATAAAGCAGTTGTTCTTAAAGGTAAAATACAATTTAT
>JBLNGL010000323.1:0-3770 GCA_050264735.1 Ignavibacteria bacterium
TCCCGAGAATGCTTTGCGCAGGACAAATAAAAAATTTATAAAGAGATTTAATTATGTCGAAATGAAAATATCCGATTCGGGAAGAGAATTGAGGGGTTCAACTTTAGCTGAAATGGATAAATTCTGGAATGAAAGCAAAAATCTTATTAAAGATGAATAAAAAATATTGTTTCACTTATCATGCTTTTCATAAGCATCAATAATATCTTTTACAAGCTTATGTCTCACAACATCTGATTTTTCGAAATATACAAATCCTACGCCTTCTATATTGCTTAATATTTCTCTAGCCTGGATTAAACCGCTGACAGTTCTTGCCGGGAGATCTATCTGCGTAATATCCCCGGTAATTATTGCCTTGGAATTTACTCCGAGCCTGGTAAGGAACATTTTCATTTGTATTGCCGTTGCATTCTGCGCTTCGTCCAAAATAACATACGCATTATTTAAGGTTCTTCCGCGCATATAAGCCAAAGGCACTATTTCGATGGTTTTCCTTTCCAAATAAGATCTCAGTTTTTCTCCGGGTATCATTTCCTCAAGGGCATCATATAACGGACGGAGATCCGGATCTCTCTTCTCGCGGAAATCTCCCGGCAGAAAACCAAGGCTTTCGCCGGCTTCAACGGCCGGACGAGCTAGGATTATTTTGCTGACAATTCCTTTTTTTAGTGCAGAAACTGCCATAGCTACCGCTAAATAAGTTTTCCCGGTTCCGGCCGGACCAATAGCAAAGCAAATATCGTTTTTGCCGGCAGTCTCCAAATATTTTTGCTGCCCCTGGCTCTTTGCTTTGACAACATCATTTTTGGTATAGAGAACTATTGAGTCATATTCTTTTTCCGAAATAATCTCTCTGCCTTCGACGGTTAAATCAAGAATGGTTTGAATATCTGATGGTTTTAATTTCCCGCTTGTATTTAAGACATACGCCATTTCTTTAAAAACTTTTTCAATAATTTCAACCTCCTCTATCACGCCTTTTATAATAATATTATCTCCCCTTACGGTTATAGTTGAATTAAATCTGTCTTCCAGTATTTTTAAATTATTATCATTAATCCCTAGGAGTGAAAGCATATCGGTATTTTCAATCGTTATCTTTTTTTCAATTGCTGTCATCGAAAGTCCTTCGATAAATAAAAAATGCCCTCATCATATAAATATGACAAGGGCATTTATTTAGATAATCAAATGCTCAATAATTAAAGCTGGTTGTTTATTGAACCGGAGCAGGTTTATAATTTGCTCTGGCTTTCTCGTATTTCTCTTTTTCTTCTTCAGATAATTGA
This sequence comes from Ignavibacteria bacterium, assembly GCA_050264735.1. Taxonomy (GTDB): domain Bacteria; phylum Bacteroidota; class Ignavibacteria; order Ignavibacteriales; family Ignavibacteriaceae; genus DATKLQ01. The sequence continues at coordinate 1,293 of JBLNGL010000323.1, forward strand.
GGAACCGTAAATACCTGCTGCGGATAAATTAAATCAGGATCTTTAATTTTATCCCTGTTAGCTCTGTAGATTACCGGCCAAGCAAAACCGTTTCCATAGTGCTGCGGTTTCCGTGCAATACCCCAGAGGTGGTCTCCTTTTACAACCGTGTATTCGATGGCTGTCGGGGCTTCCACCCATGCATCCAATGCACCCTGCATCTGGGTATGAACTTTATCGAAGAATTCCGGCAGTGCACTTATTTTATTCATCTTTAAAGCATCAAGATCTTTCTGCCTGTCGGCTTTAGGACCTTCTTTTCTCCTTATTTTCCCGTCAAATTCAGACACGGCATTCCTAAAATTATCTACATCAGCTTTGGTAGCGCCGACCATCGAATAAAGCTCGTTCATGCAGTCTTCAAAGCTTTGCAGCTGCGTGCCTTTTAATTTTTCCACATCCTCGCGCAAAGTAGTAACTTCGGCATTTAGAGATTCCTGCTGGCTTCTGAGGCTGGCCATTTCGGCTTCCCATTCTTCTTCGGTCATTTCTACTTCTTCCTCTACTTCTTCCTCTACTTCTTCCATTTGTTCTTCTACTTGTTCTTCCTCTTGTGCGATTATATTAACTGAGAAAAAGAGCAGCAGACTTAAGACAGCCACTAAAAAATTATTTAATTTCATAAAAGTTTCCTCCAATTTCTTTGATTTTTAATTTGTTATTTAGGAAGTTTTTCCAGATTGCTCTGAGTGGTTTCTTTATCCTGTGCGCATCTCTGGAGCTGAGCATTTTTCTCAGCAATTTCCCTCTCCAAATTACCTCTTTCCTCTTTCAAAGAATTGGCTTCCTGTTCTAGTGCAGCAACTTCGCTCCTCAAATTATTCAATTCCGCCATCTGTGCCTCATCAACTCCGCCGCATCCGCTTAGCATACCAGCACTCGCAGCAAAAGCTGCAATGATCAATGAGTTCCCGACCATTTTAATTAACTTCATATTATAACCTCCCTAAGATTATTTGTTTTATAGGATTTACCGAAATGAATTGCCTTCTTTAATATAGCTGTTTAAATAAATATTGATTTGGCCTTAAAACAGATATATTGAATAGGTCATAATAAAATGACCTACCTATATAATAAATTCAGCAAAAAAATACAAGTTCTGCAATATTTTTAAATAAAAACATTGTCCTGTGTAACAAGCCTAAATAAGTTTTTTATCAACAAAACTAGTGAAATTACTTCCTGCGATTATAATATGATCGAAAACAGGGATGTCCAATAATTTACCCGCCTCGACTAATTTTTTTGTAATAGATATATCTTCTTTGCTCGGCTCGCAGTTTCCGCTGGGGTGATTGTGAACCAGGATGATGCTTGCAGAGCTGTTTTCAATAGCCGACTTAAAAACCTCCCTCGGATGTACAACGCTGGAATTTAAATTTCCTATAGAGATTGTTTCATGCTTGATTATTTTGTTCGCCGAATTGAGGCACACGACTATAAATTTTTCCTTAAGTTCATCTCTTAGAATGGGTGCAAAGATATCCGCTATGTTTTGCGGGGAAGTGATTCTGGTTTCTGAAAACCATTTTAATTTCGACTGAATTCTCCTGCTTAGTTCAAAAGCGGCTTGTAAGGTGGCTGCCTTATCTCTTCCTATCCCGTCGAATTTCATCAAAGTGGAGGGTGAAACCGAAGCAAGCAATCCTAAATTCGAATGCTTATTTATTAATTCCTGCGATAGTTCAATTACCGATTTTCCCTTTTTTCCTGTCCTCAACAGTATGGCAATTAATTCTGCGTCGGTTAAATTCTGTGAACCGCGCATAATTAATTTTTCTCTGGGTCTGTCATCCGGCGGAAGATCTTTTACAACAGAGATATTGACTCCCTTGTTTTATGTTAGTGAAGACTATATTCCGGCCTGAAATTTATCGATCAGCTCAAACTTGTCATCTTTAAAGCGGATTATATTTAAGAATCTGTTTATCCTGTTTTCATTAAAAGAGATATTATTATGAAATCCGTTTGCCGTAATTCCCGATTCCATTTTATTTTTTATTGAATTCCCGTCTCCGGTGCTGTTCCGTAAAACAGTAAGCAGGTACCTGGCAGTATCATAGCCGTAAAGAACATTCCTGTTTGCATCGGTATTCGATAGCTTGTAAAAGTTCCGGTTTAATTCCTGGTATTCCTGACTGTTATAATCTATGAAATAATCCGAGGAGAAAATCAGCTGGTTCATAAATCCTGATGAAGCTTTGTAACCCTTCGCGAGCAGCCAGTCCTGATCCCCGTATATCGGCACATTGAGCTTATTCTTAACTATTTCCGTAATAATCGGGGCTGCATCAAGCTTGTTAGTTAAGGGGATGTAAATTCCTTCAAGTATTAAGGAATCTTTTGCGATATTGGATATCTGCTTGGAAAAATCGTACGAATTGCTCTTATAAGTTTCAATGGAAGTAATCTCTCCTCCCATTCTCGAAAATTCTT
>JBLNGL010000324.1:0-3379 GCA_050264735.1 Ignavibacteria bacterium
AATCGCTGTTAATCATTCCTTTGATCTTATAAATATCCGCAATTGAAAGCGTATCGTTAATTTTATATGCAATTTCCATTGCTTTATTGGTATATGCATCGGCAAGGGCGGAGTTTTTTAGCTTTGTGTAAATAAAGGCTTTACCAATATATGCAACCGCGCAGTTTGAGAGATAATCATTCTCAAGCGAAAGAGTTATGCATTTATTGAATTCATCTAATGCCGAATCATATTTTCCCATCCTCGTATAAAGCATTCCGACGTTGTGGTATGTTCTCGAAAGGCGCCGGTTATCTTTAAGTGTTACATATCTTTCAACAGAATTTTTGTAATTCCAGATTGCCTTTTCAAAATCGCCCTGAACAGTATTAATAATTCCCAAGTTCGTTAGAACCATTGCATGAGATAAAATATCATCCTCTTCTTTTAAATAAATTAAAGCATTTACGAAATGCTTTTGAGCTCTCTCGAATTCCCCTTTTTCCCCGTAAAGGGTACCCAGCATATTTTCGCATTTTGCTATTCCTACTTTGCTTTCGAGGGACTGGAAGATATTCATTGCTTCGGAAACATAATGAAGGCACTCATCCCAGTAAGCCTGCGCCCAGTAAATCTTGGAAATCATAAGACCGGTTTCGGCAACTACTGCATCATATTTATTAAGCTGGTTGAGCTTTGTCATTAAATTTTCCGCCAGCTCGAGCGAAAAAGCATTTTCACCGGCAAAAAGCATCAGCTGGGAAAGATCTAATATTAATCCGAAATACTGCTCATCTTCTAAAAGCTTTTCACAGTGTGTTACCGTTTTATCTATCAACAGACGGTATTGAATTCCTTTCGGAAGCTGATATTCAACCTGAGATTTATCTAAATCTGTGATGACGGATTCTTTATTTTCATTTAGATTTAGGTTCTCTTCCAGGCTGTTGAATAATTCTTCTACCTGATTTTCGGAGATGTAATTAGTAATCAGGTTTTTTAAATCATTGACTATATGCATATTATTATTTTTCATTTTTCCCCTCATGAAGCAGTTTTATGCTGCCTCAAAATTCAGCAGCTCTTCAATCTTCTTAATTTTTGAAGAAGCATTTATTTCTTTGTAATAATCCAGGGAGCTTTTTAAATAAAGTTTTCTAGAATTACTATTATTCATGTTCTCATATAATAATGCCAGCTCTAAGGATGTTTCGGCTATATTCATTTCGTTACCTAATGTATTATTTATCCTCAAGCTGTTTTGCAAAAATTCCTCTGCAACCTTAAAGTTTCTCAGCTTTCTTTCTATTATTCCTTTTACTTTATATATGTCGGCTAAAGCAAGCTTGTCGTCGATGGCATGACTTATTTCGAGCGCTTTGTCCGCAAACTCTGCTGCATAATACAAAGCATTCATTCCGACAAGTGCACGTGATTTTGCATGATAAAGAAGGCAGAGAATCGGAATAAAATGTCCTTCTTTTGCAGTATTTATACCATCATCAAAAGCTGCCACTGCCAGTTCGTACTCTTCAGATTCCAGGTAAACCATTCCAATATTGTGAGTAACATCGGCCGCATGTTTCTTATTCTGCATTTTATTATAAATTCCGAGAGCTTTATTAAAATGAACCAAAGACTCTATAGAATTCCCGCGAACATTATCGAGTATGCCCAGGTTTGTCTCCAGGTGCGCAGCCATTTCCATATCTTTTTCAGGATCAATAAAGGATAGACTATTGAGAAAATGTTCTTTTGCGGTTTCAACATCTCCCATTTCGCTGAATATAATGCCGATAAGGTTTTCGCATTTTGAAGCGCCGAGATTATCTTTTATTTTTTTGTATATTGATTCTGCTTCGGCGATATTGGCTAAACTCCTGGACCAATTAGCTCTCCTTGTAAAAACATCTGCCAGACCAAGAAGCGATTCGGCTTGTAATACCGGTTTGCCGGTTGTGTTTTTGACTTTCTTAAAAATCTCAGCGGCTATGTCAAGTTTGCCCCCCGATAAGCAGATATTCCCAAGTTCCAGTAAAAATTTCTGAGATTTCTCCGGATCTAATTTTTTTTGCGAATAGGTTATTGTGCGGTCAATTTTCATTCTATCGGAGCAGTCGCTCATATCTATGTGCAGCTGATCCTCATAGAATGCATTAATTTTAGCAGATATACCGTCGGCCTCCTTAGTATCATAACTGCTTAAATTAATTTTATTGAAACAGTCCTCTCCAAGATACTTTTTAAGCAATCCTTGCAGTTCCGTTTCAAAGGTAAATTTTGAATTTTGCATCGGTTCCCCGAAAAAAATTAATTTGCGAAACCATAACGTGAAAAATGCGGCAGCTTGGCATTTATAACCTGCAGCATGCCGATTCTTGGATCAACATTAAGATGATCATACTCTGCCTCATAGTATTGGCCGTCCGGCGCCATGTAAACAAACTTTACCGTTGCGGGATCAATACCGCTCAGGTCAACACCCATTATAGTCAGGTTGTAAATCACCGGTTTTACAAAATTTATATCGGGTAAAAATGTTGTGACGCCATACTTGTCACTAACAGACATTGTAATAAAAGTCGATCCTTCAAAAGAATTCTTCTGGAATTCAGCGTGTGCATTAATACTGACGAAATGAAAGGGCGTACATGCCGGGTATGAAGTCCGAATTCTTAAATTTGATCTTTTATCTCCGTAGATCCATTTTCCGGTAAAAATCTCTTTCTGCAAAGCCTGATTTTCAGCGGAAGGAAGGGCTATCCAATTGGGCTCGTTACCTACTGCCGAATCAACTGGGCCAACCAGATCCGATTCTTTGCCGCAGCCGATAATAAATCCCAGAAAGAAAATAAGCATATAGATGTATTTAGACATTTTACAATTCTTTATTTTGTTAATGATATTTTATTTTCTAAGTACTGAACTTTAAGCTCTTTTTGAAATTTCCGGTTCCGAAAAACTGTTAATGCATTAAGTCTGCTTAAGAATAATTCTACCGAATAGGTTTTAAGATTTTTCATTTTTATATCCAAAGCAGACTTTATTTTTCTCCAATTTTGCTTTTATGAATTAATTAACGAATCCGTATCTTGAAAAATGAGGCAGCCTTGCATTTTCAATCTGTAATTTACCGGATTGTATTTCAACATAAACACGATCGTATTGAGGAACATAATAATTTCCGTCAGGCGCCATATATACGAATTTTACATTGGCAGGATTTATACCTCTCAAATCAAGTCCGACAATAGTCAGATTGTATATTACAGGTTTTGAAAATGATCCTGAAGGCGAGAAAGTAGCAGTTCCAAATTCGTCATTTATGGTCATGGTTACATATTTTGAACCGACAAATGAATATCTTTGAAATCTTGCATTTGCTGTAATCGATATCCAC
>JBLNGL010000325.1:0-2796 GCA_050264735.1 Ignavibacteria bacterium
GTAAATCGCAATTAGGTGGCATTATACTTGTTCAAAATCCATAGTTTTATTAACTATTACTTCGAGAACAATTATGAAAAAACTATTAATATTTTCCTCTCTCTTGCTATTTTCCTTCGGATTAGGGTGTTCTTCAAGTGTAAATAACAGTATAGAATTAAGAAATCTTGCTTGGGGTGAGATACATTTTAATTTCAGAGGTGAGGTTATTAAAGTTCCCGCTGCCAGTGCCCGTGAGCAGGTTGTAACCTTAAGAGAATTACCTAAGGGTAAATTTGAGTATTCAACAACCTTTGAAATACCGGCAAATGCTACAGAATCTTCGGCAGATGGTGCATTAAACGGAGTTGTAGATATAGATGCCGGAACCAAGATATTAATTTTATATTCCAGCACTTTTTCAGATGGCAAATATATAATTTATGCCACTCTTTCAACTAATGAGCCAATCGAAGAAGATAGAAGTCCGATTACTCCCTAAATGATTTTTTAATCCTCCGTAAAAAAATTTACGGAGGATTCTAACATGTTAATCTAATCTACTGTTATCTAACCTATTCTTTCTCATTTTATTTATATTCATAATCGGATTGGTTCTATGAACTTCAATCCTCACCAAGCACCGAAGAATTAAGGAATACTATCGGCGAAATAGAGAATTGTTAATGCACTATATACTGTAATGAAGAAAAGGAAAAAAATAGTGCCGAATATTCTTGCTTCGCGCAAACGGAACTATGGATGGCGTTGCTGCAACAGTTATGAAATTTCTTGACAGTAAAAGATTCCATTCAATAATTGATAAGTATTTTGGGGAAGTAGAGACACAATAAGTCTCTACTTCAGGGAAAATGGAGTTATATGCTTTCTTTCATCATTGCCTTCATGCCTGCTTCCATTTCTTCAGGAGATATATCTTTAATATGAGTTGCTATTGACCAGTAATTTCCGAACTGATCTCTAACTCCAGCATTCCTGTCACCCCAAAACATATCCTGGGGTTCCATATCAGAAACGGCACCCGCTTTAATAGCTTTGCCATAGAATTCGTCTGTATCTTTCACATATAAATAAATCATTGCAGGCATTGCGGGATATTTTTCCGTTGCCTCGGAAAGCATTATAAATGAATCACCTATCTGGGTTGCGGCATGCATTATTGTTCCATCAGTATTTTTATGTATCCCCTGTTCTTTTGCATTAAAAGCTTTCTTCAGAAAAATTAAAAAATCAGCCGCATTTTTCACGATTAGATAAGGTGTTGCCGTGTGATAACCTTCGGGAATTGCCTTTACTGCCATCTTTTGCCTCCATTAAATTTTTTTATATAATAGAATTTTAATTTATTCTACTCAGAAAAAAATTCAATGGAAAAATCTTAGAAAGTGATAAAAAGTACAGTTCAAAGAATTGAATTAAAAATTCATATTGATTTAATATTACCGAGAATTTATTATCATCCCTTCTCGTAAACCATACTCTGAAATTGTCAGTGATCGTATATAAAACAGCCCAAATAATTTATTCAGGATTATTAATCCTGCCGGGAGAACATCAGCCCTTTTCTCTTCTATCCCCTGTATTTGCATTCTTTCTTCTGTTGTAGATTTAGAAAGGATTTTATTAGACAATTCTTTTAATTCTTCAGAAGAAAATTGAATGCCGTTTATTTTTTCCGGAAACCCGTTATATTTTTGGAAATAAATTGTAGATGCCGCTGATAAAATTGTTCCGGATGCACCAACCGCTAAATCATATACAGAAAAATCTTTATTATATATTTTTGACAATTCAGCATCAATATAATTCTTGCATAATTCTATGCTTTCCGGAGTTATAATGAACTCCGGAAAGAATTTTCTCGAGAGCCTTACAGCACCGATTCTCAAGCTTTCGGCAAAAATAATTTGATTCATATTCCCAAGGATAATTTCCGTACTTCCTCCGCCGATGTCTATCACTAAAACTTTTTTCTGGTTTAATTTAAGTGCATGCACCGCTCCTAAAAAAATTAATTCGGCTTCCCTTTTCCCGCTGATTATTTCAACATGAATCCCGGTCTCCATAAAAATACTTTCAATAAAATTTTTCCCATTAGAAGATTCACGGATTGCACTTGTAGCGGCGGCTCTTATTTCAGCCTCATAATTATCTGCCAGGTGCCTGAATTTTTTTAGTATTTCAATAGCTCTTATTATCTCCTCTCTTGAAATATTCTCTTCGCCTTCATCTGTCTGATAACCAATCCGTATAACCTCCCTTCTCCGGTCGATAATTTGAAATAAACCGTTTTCATTTATTTCCGCAATAATCATATGGAAAGAATTTGAACCGAGATCAATAGCGGCGATGTGCTTAGTCGGCAACTTTTTCCCCGTTATTTTTGCCGGATAAAATCGATGTGCATATATCGAAAAGATCTTCTACTGAAATATCATCGATCAAATCGGATTTGCGTATAAAATATTTATTACTTCCAATCGGTGCCCAATTAAACGGGTTGGTAGGACCGAAGAGTGAAACCTGCGGAACACTGGTGGCGCCGGCTACGTGCATTATCCCAGTATCGTTGCAGATAAAAAGATCGGACATAGATATAAGCGCTGCCACGACAGGTATTTCTTTGTTCATAAAAACGCTGACGGGAATCCTTACATTACTTTTTACATATTCCAATTCTTCATTATCTGCAGTGCTGCCTGTAAGGTAGAATTTTGCTTTATAAGTCCCGTTCAGCTTTTGAATCAATGTAATATATTTCAATAAAGACCAGCGGTTCTGAATTTTTCCGGCACC
>JBLNGL010000326.1:0-5772 GCA_050264735.1 Ignavibacteria bacterium
TGTTCAGGATCTTAAAGCCTTTAATTAATTTCAGGGAATTTTCTACTACCTGGTCTTTGTAACTCATTGCATTTAAAATTTTTTCCTGAATGTCAATCAGCAGAAGCGCGGATGAATCCCGGTTCAGCAGCTTTTCATTTTTCTTGAGTGTAGTGCTCATTTTTACTTCCCTCCATATAATGAATTATTTTGTATTCTCACCAGATTTTTTTAATCAGGTTAAGAACAATTAATAAATAGGATCCATTCCGTATTTTCCGCAGGCGTACATCATCAGCAGTGATGCAAGGTCAATAAGCGCCTTCTTCTGATCCTCAATATAAATTACAAGATCATAAACTTCGGCAACAAACTGCAGATTTTTTAAGATTCTTCCAAGCTCCTTATAAGAAGGCAGTCCATGCCAATGGGCAACATGTCTTACCAGGAGATTCTCATATCTTCTTAAAAATTCATTAAAAGAAATTGTTCTTTTTGAGAGCGGAGTTCTCGGCCGGCAGATGTTAATCAGGTCATTAAAATAAGTATCCCACTTTTCTGCCAGTTCTTTATTCCGGTCACGCATTACATACCTGGCTTTTTCCAGAGAGAATTTCGCCTTAGTTGCAGGTTTAAATTTTGAACTTAATGCATATCCGTCATAACTTACATAACCGGTATCATCATCTACATATTTCCATCTTTTGGCAAGCTGCTTTGATGTATAAATTACAATTACTTTATCCTTGCCGCTGTCGACTACTATAAATTTATTCTGCTGTTCATTAATTACCGTAAACCAGTGCTCCCAGTTATCTACACTTAAGATGCATGGATTTCCCCCTTTCAAATTTATAATCAAAGCTTTGATTGCATCTTCCGGCGTTTCCCTCCGGAAGTATTTCATTTTGCAATTATAATATTTAGCGGCTTTTGCCAGTCCAATCTCATCAGTTCCATACCACCAGGTGCTCCCTGCTCTCTTACCTATTTCCCTTTCATTTTCAAAACGTCCTAGCATTACAAGTCCGTACTTCAATGCAAATGGTCCGCACTGGTATTTATAAGGCTGGGGATAAAAGCTCATAATTCCTAGAATTTTTGTAAAACAATTTAAGTATTGGAAAGAATTAAATCATTATCAATAATTTTGCAGAAAACGCTTTTTTCATTATTTTGAGCATTGATGATGGAAAAATTGAAAATTGCAGTAATTTATAATGAACCGAACCCTCAACTATTTCAGGAAGCGGTTCAAAAAAAAGATAATAAAAAAAATCCTCCTTCAAATGCGCTTAATAAGCTCACGGCTATTGAAGAATATGAAGTCATCCAAAAAGCGCTTGCTGATGAAGGATTCGATCCATACCTGCTGAACATATCTGATGATATTCAATTTATTATTAAAGATGCAAAAAAAAACAAACCCGATGTAATATTCAATTTTGTCGAGATCTATAAAGAAAATCCCCGCCTGGAAATGAATATTGTAGGAGTATTGGAACTCCTTAAAATTCCATATTCAGGTGCTCCTCCTCTTGCATTGGCAAACTGCCAGAACAAAGAACTCTCAAAAAAGCTCCTGCATAATGCCGGTATTAAAACTCCTGACTTTGTTTTGTTTGAACGGCAGGAGACCAGATATAAACACAATCTTAATTACCCTGTCATAGTAAAACCTGCATTTGAAGATGCAAGCGTCGGGATTGAGAATAATTCAGTAGTAAGAAACAACAAGGAGCTGAAAAATAGAATTGAATATATTTTCCTCCAGTTATCTCAGCCCTGCTTAGTGGAAGAATATATTGAAGGAAGAGAGTTGAATGCAGCGGTTATCGGAGACAAGGATCCTATGGCATTGCCGATTAGTGAAATAGATTTTTCCGAAATGCCCGAATATCTTCACAATATCGTTTCTTTCCAGGCAAAATGGGATCCTACGCATGAGTCCTATCAGAAAACAATCCCAGTTTGCCCGGCGAAATTACCGAAAGAAACAGAGGCTGCGATAAATGAAATCAGCCTTAAAGCTTTTAGGATTATGGGTTGCAGAGATTATGCACGTGTGGATATCCGGCTTTCCGATGAAAATGAATTGTATGTCCTTGAGGTAAATCCAAATCCCGACCTGAGCCAATGCTCCGGATTTATACGCTCTGCGGCAGCTTCCGGATTATCATATTCACAAACATTGAAAAAAATTGTTGAATTGGCCTGGGAAAGAAGAATCAGAGATTGATTTCAATTTTATTGTAATACAGTTCTTATATTATTTTCCAGAATCGAAATTACATCCTTCAGATTTGCTGCTTCGAAATCCGGTTTTTTAAACTTACTTTCTAATGGAAATTTAGCCTTCCCTGTATAAACCAAAATTCCTTTGCCGCCTATTTCACATACAGGATAAATGTCATTTTCGATATCATCTCCGATCATAAAAAATTCTTCTCCTTCATTTACTCCCAGCTTTTCAAGAGCGGTTTTAAAATATACTTTTGAAGGCTTTCCGATTAATAACGCTTCTTTTGATGCGGAGTATTCAATAGCTGAGACAAATGCTCCTGCATCAAGGGAGAGATTTTTTCCGTCCGGTTTCCAGAATTTATTTTTGTGCATTGCTATCAGATCCGATCCGTTAAAAACCTTAAGGAATATCTCATTCATAACCTGGTAGTTCCATCTATTGCCAAGATCTCCGATTATTACGGCCTGAGGGTGTTGGTTATTAATTAAATCATGGAAAACTTCTTTTACAGAATCAATGCAGTAAACAGATACTCTTTTGTAATTTTTTTTTACAAAGTCATATGCGGCATCGACAGTTGTAATCGCAGAAATATTAGTTACAGCCGAATTGGTTTTAATAAATTCAGTTATTTCTCTACCTGTTTTTAAACTTGAATTACTTAAAATAAGAGCCGGGACTTTAGAATAATCTAAAAATTTTAAAAATTCCGCAGCATCCGGGGCAGGTTTATCGCCGATCTTTAAGACTCCGTCGAAATCAATTAAAACCGAAGGATGTTTTTGAGGCATGTTATTAGTAAAAAAATCCGGCCTTCATCGGGAAGACCGGTTTAAAAAAAGATTTGATTTATATTTTTACGAGTTCGGGGGCTCTTGCTTTTAGAATTTCGAATATCCCGAACAATAAGCCTACAAAAAATAAATCTCCAAGAAGTGTGTAAGAAAAGAAAGGAATAGCTGCGACATAACACTCCGCTAACCCCGTCAGATTCATAGGATACATTCTGTAAGACATCCATACGGCAAAATTTGTAACTGCAAAAAACAATACCGATGATGCGATCGAGGCTAAAATAACATTCTTAACTTTTCTTCTTTCTCTCAGGCTGAATCCGATTAAAACAATTAAAGCAAAGCTCAGATAAACAGCCCAGACAGTGGAATGGAGGGGCATAAAAATATCCGAAAGAATCATCGCGGCAAAGGGAACAACAAATGAAAGTTTCTTGTTATCAAAGTATGCTCCGCCGAATAAGGCTATTGCCGCAATGGGGGCGAAGTTTGGCGGATGAGGAATCAGCCTTGCGAAAGCCGCGGCTAAGACAATGCAGCTAAGCGTCCAGAATCTTTTATTAAATAAATTTTTGTTCATACTGCCTCCTTGAAATTTCATAAAGTAACATTCATTATAAATACATTAATTAAAAAATAAAAATAATTTCTCATGTAACAAAACTAGAGAGTCAATTTTATCCCTCCATAAGCCGATAAACCTGCAGTTCCGTAACCGAATACTTCTTCGTAATCTGTATCGAATAAATTTTCTGCCCTGCCGAATATTTCAACTAAATCCAAGAGCTTATAGGATCCGGCTAAATTAACTAAAGAATAATTTTTTAAAATAATTCTATTTGAGCTTGAAAAATCTATATCCTCCCTATCCCCGACATAAATAAGTTCCAAATTAATATTTGCATTGCGGATAAAATTATAAATAATACTTAACCCAGCTTTATGATCGGGCCTTCTTAAAAGCTTTTTCCCGTAATTTATTGAATTAGTACTTTTATCTTTTGTATTCATAAAAGTATAATTGACCTTAATGCTGCCGTCATTAAACGGTTTAACAGACAAAAACATCTCTATGCCGTTTGTTTCTGCTTTATCCGTATTTATTGTTCTGAAGTTTTCATCGTACCCGAACAAATTATTAAAATAATTGCTGAAGTAAGTAATTCCGATAGTGATTTCATTATTAAAAAGGAATTGTTCAATTCCGGCATCCCAGCCTATGCTTTTTTCAGGATCCAGCTCTTTGTTCCCGTAGATCGGATCGAAAAGATTGAATAAGGAGGGAGCTCTAAAACCAGTACCAAAAGTTCCTTTTATTTTAGTTCCGGTTTCCCAAAAAACGTAAGCCGGCGCAATTCTATAGGTAAAAGCCCAGCCGAACAGATCATGTTTATCAAACCTTCCGCTGATGGATGCAAATAAATTATTTCCGGAATTAAATTGGTTCTGAATGAAAATTCCTGTAGTTCTGGCTTCGCTAAACGGGAAAATACTCACATAGCTCCCGGAATAATATTCCGAGAGTGCTTCCTCATTCTCCGTCTCCAATCCTAAAAGTGACGAAAATCTTTTTGAAAAATTAAAATTATTTTGCCATTCTAATTTTAGCTTCCTTCCGTCATACCAGCTCCGTGAAGCAGAAGGAATCTCAGGAATAGAATCGGAATTATATTTTCTGATGTTTCTAAAAAATGAAATCCCTGCTTTCTGTTTCCAGAAACCGTCAAAGAGATCTAAATCGGCTTCTGCTTTGGATGATGATTCTTCGAGATCAAAAATAAAAGTAGGATCATCAACAAATGTTGTTATAAACTGATCATTAATAAAGGTTGTCGCAAATTGATCGTTCTCAGTTTTTGACTTTGTAAATCTGTAAAGAAGATTTAAAGAAAAATTACTTAAGATTTTAAAGCTTAATTTAGTTGAAAGATCATAGCTAGAATGCCCGTCTTTTTCGGTATATCCGTTTTTCTCGGACGCGGCAGAAAATCCATCTGTTTTTATTCGCCCCAAAGAGAGTGAATAACCGATTAGATCATAACCACCGTTTACGCCTGCTGCAGCCCGGTAAGTTTTATAAGAACCCCCTTCTGCCATTAAAGAGATTTTTGGTTTTCCGGACCCGGTTTGTGTAATAATATTTATAACTCCTCCAAGCGCATTCGATCCGTAGAGAACGCTTTGAGGTCCCCTTAATACTTCAATTCTATTAATATTTTCCGAGGGGAGAGAAGAAAAATCATAAACATTGTCGGGATCGCTGGTCATATTTACTTCAACGCCGTCTATTAGAATTAATGAATGTCCGGCTTCTCCGCCTCTCAAAAAAACATTTGCAAGCATTCCTGTTCCCCCCTGCTGCGTATAGCTTAAACCGTATTGGTTTTTTAAAAGATCAAAAACTGAAGTCTTTCTAGAAGATACAATTTCTTCAGAGTCAATTACGCTGATTGAACTGGCAAGCTCAATCAATGGCATTTCTGTTTTTGTTGCCGTTATAACAACATCGGATAATTGGTAGGATTTTACAGAATCGGTTTGTGAAAGAAGATTCAATTTGCAAAGGTAGAGGAATGAAAAGAACAAAAGAAGTTTTATAGATCTCATGAAGTTACTCCTGTATAAAGATTTTGAAAAGTAACTTCGTGGGGGAAAGTTTTACGAAATGAGTTTAATTATTTCGTGTAATCCGACCTCACCCGCGAAGGCTGATTAAAAAGAATTTTTACGGCAGGTCTCCTGGCTTAAATTCAG
>JBLNGL010000327.1:0-3147 GCA_050264735.1 Ignavibacteria bacterium
TTATTACAGTGGAGGGATTGAATGGATTAGGATAATTTTGAGACAAGCTGAATTCTGAAGGGAATTTATTATCCCTTTCATTTTCAACGCCGACTGCGTCCAAATTGTAAACTTCCAAAGTATTCCCCTCTTCATTATAGCTCCATAACTTATCGTTAAAGTATAAACCTGCGGCTGTAGAAGGAAAATTAAAGTCTTCAAGAATATTTCCGTTAGCCGGATCGACTTTTCTTACTTGACTGATACCGGCCCAGAGATAACCGGCTCCGAAACATAAGCTTCTAATTTTAACATCAAGGTTCATAAACAAGGAGGGAGGGACTTCGGAAACACCTTCCGGGTTAAACTTCACTATACCGTAACCGTTTTCCACATCAACAGATACATACAAATTTACTCCGTCGCTCGCTAGTCCGCTTGCAAACGAAATTGTTGTATCTGCTGCCGGTAATTGATTTGATGATACACTGGATGACATATCGAATCTGAATACTCCGGGTACCCAGCCTGAGCCTGAAGGATCGCCATATCCTCCTAATGCCCAAAGAACTCCGTTATGGTAAATCATTTTGTCTATCCATGAAGTTCCATTTGGTAAGCTTTCTAAATTTAGGTTGTAAGTATCTGTAACTTCGCCTGAAGAAGGATCAATTTTATATATTTTAGCGCTTGGAGCTCCGTCATAATCGTGTTTATAAAGGTAAATTGAGACGCCGTCTGTAACAATTGAAGGATTTATTCCTCCTTCCGTAGTTACAGGCAATTGTATTATTTGAGCCGGTGTAAGATAAGCATCGGAAAAAGGATTCGGATGCTCCTGGGTTCCGTCGACTAAAGTAATATCGACACCGGAAACTCCGGCACCTCCGGATATTATTACGGGAGTAAGGGCTTCCATGGTTCCATAAGCGCCCCATGGATCGGTAGATTCTATTTCACCTTCAGTTGATATCCCCATTATTGAAACAATATAGTATGTGCCGTCTGAAAGCTCTGTTATTGAATAGCTGCCTGGAGCTTCTATTTGAGCAAACTTCAGAGGCTCGCCGTCAAGAGTGGGATCCGTAAATACTGCGACGGCTATTTGTTCCGCTGCGCTTCCCGAATAATAGATGGTTCCTGAGATTGTATTTGCTGTTAATTTAAAAGATACTGCCGCTAAAAGAAAGAAAAGAAATAACCGGTAAGATGAATTCTTCATATATTTTCTCCTTAAGTGATAGTGAGTCAATAATTATATCGCTGAAGTGTGCTGATTGAAATTTATTTTATAAATTATGCGCTCATTGTATCAGCTATTATGCCAGGGAGTTTGAGGTATGACTTAATAATTTTGTTTCTCTTTTATTTCAAAAGAGCATTTTATATTGTGTTGATAAAATAAACAGGTATACTTCCGGTAGATTTGCTATGATTATTTCTAATTACTTCTCATAAGTTTTTCTTTTCTATAACCTTTCTGAAAATTGCGGAAGGGAGTGAGATTATTAATTCTAATATATATACTTGTCTTAACTGCTTTTTAACTTTCGCAGGTTAACCCACGCTTAAGTCGTGGGTTTAAAGCTTAATTATTTTCTTGTAAAAGATTTTCAATGTTCAACAATCAATATTCAATTTGCTTTTTGACTAAATGATGAATAATGGAATGATTGACTTTCGGGTTTCTGAGCCTGAAACTCATCAGCCCCTGGCTGAGAATTTCGGATTGCTAAAAATACAAATGATCACTCTTTAGTCCTTACTCTATACTGCTTACTTGTTTTTTCCATTTTCCATTTCCCATCTTCCATCTATTAATATACTTTCTAACAAAATTAGGTATAGCAGATACTTAATTCTTGTTAAAAATTACCTAATGCCGCTATTGAACAGAAAAGACAAAGATAATACTTTTTCACTGTGCAGAATATCTATAAAAAATAATTTTCAGGAAGGGACCAATGAAAAGATCTGTTTGCTTATTTGCACTGCTTTTAATTATCTCTCTTTATAACAATTCGCTTGCGGACAGAAGATATTTCGGGAGATCTTACCTTGCCTATACTCTTCCGATGGGAGCATTTGAATTTGAACTTTGGAATACGGGCAGAATAGGAAAGGACTTTGGTTATTTCTACCGCTTCCAGCCCCGGTTCGAATTCGAATACGGCGTAACCGACCGCCTTTCAGCTTCTTTTTATTTTAATTTCGATCAAACTACTTCGGAAAATAATATATATGAATCGAAACCGTTCGGATTTGCATCGACGTCCCTTGAATTGAGATACCGACTTACAGATCCGGATGAACTATTTCTGGATCCTGCACTTTATTTTGAATTTGCTTACGGCGGGGATGAGATGGAATATGAACCCAAAATAATTCTATCAAAAAGAATCGGCGATTTTATAACCGCGGTCAATTTAACTTCGGAAATCGAGAAAGAAATAATTGAAGACGAAACTGAATCGGTTTTTGAAATTACTGGGGGAGCAATGTACGAGGTGCACCCCAATGTTGCATTGGGAGTTGAATTCAGGAATCATAGAGTATATGAAGATATTTATGAAAAAGAAGAGGCACAGGCAACTTTTATCGGCCCTACTGTGAATATTCAGACACAAAGCTTCTATCTGACTTTCAATTTTCTTGCGCAGGTAGCCGGGACACCTCCTTCAACAAATAATCTTGAGCTCGCTCATCACGAAAAATTTGAATTCCGGACAATTCTCGGGGTAGAATTATAATGAAATTAGTTTACTTCATTTTAATTTTTGTGCTTTGTTTAATCGCTGCCTGCAGCCGGAGTTATATTATTAATATGAACGAAAAAACTAAATTTCCCGAGGGGAGAGAATTGTTTGCTTCAAAGTGCGGCGGATGCCATAAATTATACAGCCCAGATCAATTTACCGCAGCAGAGTGGGACTCGCTTATGTCAATAATGAAAAATAAGGCTAAACTTCGTGAGGAACAAAAAAATAAAATTTATAACTGGATAATTGAAGCAAAAGAAATAATGCCGAACATTTAAAAGTGATCTTAAAACATAACGATGGGAATTAAAACCTGCATTTCATCAGCCGGACTTTCCGGTTAATCTAACTATAAATTTTTCCCGTGCTTCTTAATAGGGCATACCGCTTTCACTAACTCAAAAGGTCA
>JBLNGL010000328.1:0-3685 GCA_050264735.1 Ignavibacteria bacterium
GCAGTGCTGCCTGGGCTAAAGTCCGGCCCGGTTTTACAAGAAACTGGAACAGCCTTGCATTTTCTTTTTTTTCATTAAATTCCTTTTTATTTCTTGCATAAGTCTCCCCCATAATATCGCCGAACTCTCCGGTTAAATGCCCCTGAGCACGGGGATTCCTTCCGATAATTCCGATCCCGTTTGCCATAGCATGAATGAAAATTTCCTCAATGTATTTTTTATCAAGCAGGTTTATTGTCAGTTGCATCGATGAAATACCGGGGAAATTAAAGGAGATAAATGCATCTTCGTTTTTAGCACATGAAATCCCGTAATATCTGATCTTCCCTTGTGCTTTAAGTTTATCCATTGTATTGAAAATCTCTCCGCTTTCAATGACTGCCTTCGAAGGTTTATGAAGCTGAAAAAGATCAATGTAATCTGTCTGCAGTCTTTTTAAACTCTTCTCGAGGGCATTGATCAGATATTTTTCGGAAAAATCGGAATGTTTCTGCTTAGCCCTGAAAAGGTGAAGAGGAATCTTCATGGAGCGAATATACCTGCTTACAGGTCTGATTAATGATCTTTGTTTTAAAAGAAAATCGGCAGCGGGTTTATATAAAGTACCTGTTTTGGTGCCTATAATTACCTTATCTCTTTTTCTTTTAAAAGCTCTCCCGATTAAAATTTCGCTTTCGCCCTGACTATAGTGATCCGATGTATCGAAAAAATTTATTCCGAAATCAAATGCCATTTCCAGGGTCTTTAAAGATTCACCATCATCTTTGTAAAATAATCCCCCGGCAATTGACTGGCAGCCAAATCCTATTTCAGAAACTTTTAAATCTGTTTTTCCTAATCTTCTGTATTTCATTAAAATTATCTTAATCCTGCCTAGAGATAAAAATCATTAATCTTAATCTACACGAATTAAGATTAAGCGTAATAATAAATTTTTTTGAGTTCATCTTTAGTAAGAAAAGGTGCTGAAAGCGAACCAACATTTTCATCCAATTCATCACTATTAACTGCCCGCGGAAGCACAACAGAAATTCCGTCAATCTGCAAGACAAATTGAATTGAAGCTTGAGCAATCGAACGTTTTTCATTTACAAGAAATTGAAATTTCGCCGCTTTAAATTTTCTTAATTCAAATTCTTCACGTGAGAAAGCCGAACTGTCTCCCATAATATCATCTCTGTTTTTTGTAAAAAGTCCAATCGCTCTCGGATGGCGGGCAATTAAACCAAGATTTCTTTCTTTTACAGCAGGAATAAGTTTAGTTATTGCTTCTTGATCAATTAAACTAATTGCAACCTGGAGAGATGAAATATTGGGGAATTTCAGACAAAGGAGAGCATCCGCAACAGTAAGGCAGGTAATACCATAATATCTGATTTTCCCTTGGATCTTTAATTCCTCTAAAGTCTCAATAAATTCTCCCTGCTCAATTATTTCTGCCGAAGGTTTATATAACTGAAATAAATCGAGGTAATCTGTTTTAAGACGGATTAAACTTTTTTCAACAGCCTGGATTATATACTCATGAGAATAATTAAATCGCAACTGGGAAGCCCTGAAAAAATGAAGCGAATTTTTTAAATGGCGGAAAAGAGGACTGACTGGCCTTGCAAGAGATCTCATCTTTAATGCAAAAATTCCAATCTGCGAATACATAAGTCCGGCTTTGCTTGTAATAACAACCTGGTCCCTTCTGTTTTTAAATGCTTTGCCGATAAGTTTTTCACTTCTGCCCAAACTATGATGATCAGAAACATCGTAAAAATTAATACCGTATTCTAAAGCCTTATGAAGAGTTCTGATTGATTCCGCATCATCGCGGTAGTATAATCCTCCCCCTAATGACTGGCATCCCAGTCCAAGTTCAGAAACTATTAAATCCGTGTTACCGAAAATTTTATATTTCATAATAAACCTTTAAGCAAGTACAGTAACAGCTTTATCTTCCAGAATCCCGGCAATTACTCTGCCTTCCAGATCAGCCGGAATTTTTTGGTTCAGCAGGTAAAGCCATGTTGGTGTCATGTCAATTATTCCTGCATCGTTTACTCTTTTATTTCTGGCAATGCCGGGCCCTTTAGCAAGAAGGATCCCATCAATTCTATGGCTACCGGAGGTCGGCCAATTCATATTCTCCCTCCATCTTTCCACAAAAATGGAATCTTTATTCTTGTCGTTTTCAGTCGGCATATAAGCGCTGTCTACCCACTCAATTATTAAATCGGGTGCATATTCAATGTAGGGACCGTCATATAGTTCTTCTCTTTTATAAATTTTATTAATTACCTTTTTCCCATCTGCAGGATTTACAAGTAGGGAAAATTTCTCAATTATTTGATTTCTTACATCGTCATAATTTTTTTCTTCAACTATTCCGTGGGGATCTCTGCCTTTAAGATTAATAAAAATATCTCCTTCTTTCCCTCTCGAGAAAGCAAAGGTTTTACTCCATTGAATATCTGATCCGGCAAGATAAGTTTGAATCCAGCTTTTCAGCCAATGAACATTCCTGTTTGCAAAGAAAAACCATGATTTAGGAATACGGCCTTGAACATTTTTTCTAAAGGCTGCGATCTTCGAACGGATAAGAGATTCTTTATATAAAATTTTCCCGGTTTCATCGAGATTCTTTTTTGAATGCTCATTAGTTTCTTTATATGATAAAAATCCTTCCTTTTGAAGCCATGTATTTATTTGAATTCCTGAAACCAATGCACCTGCGCCGCATTCGGAAATTACAAATACATTGGTTTCTTCCCCTACAGCTTTAATCAAACGACCGATAGCGGTATCTAAAGACTTATATGCAGTTTTAATAACATTTTGATACTCATCTTTTTTAAGCTGCATATCTTTCCAGAAGTAATGCTGCGTTATAGCAGTTGCGCTGTAAAAAGTCAGGAAGAAATCCCATTTTTTATTTGAGATTAAATAAGATAAAATATCTGTTTGCTTTCTTACGTCTTCTTCAATTAATGTCAGATAATCTTCTTTCTTCCGCCCTCCGGGAAAAATATCTTTCAGTCTATATCTTCCAAACCTTTCCACGATTTCATCATAGAGATTATTAGGATATGCAATAGAACTGTGTGCACCGGGAGCATCTTCGCCGGAAATCATAAAACCGTTTATTTTTTGAGGAGGATATGTAAAAGGAATATTAACAATTCCGGATATTAATCCATTTTCGCTTAAAATTTTCCAGACAGGTTTAGCTTTTATCCGGGAACCATTTACTTCATTAAATTTTCCATCATTTCCTCTTTGCCAGAAATCAAATAAACCGTGCCGGCCCGAATTTTTTCCGGTAATAATGCTTCCCCACATTTGAGGCGTAATCATCGGGGTTGATGATTTAAGTCTTCCTGCTGTTCCTTCTTCAAAAAATTTTTTAAAGACGGGCAGCTCCCCTTCTTCCATCCATGGAATAATCAAATCAAGGGTAGCTTCACCAAGTGCTATTACCAAAACCCGCTTTTTAGTTAATGATGACATTTTCCTTCCCATTTCGATTTAGTAAATCTTCATACATATTAATATGCTGATGAATTGAGCGGCTTAGTTCATAATTTTCTTTTATATAGTTTTGACCGAGGTCCCCTTTATTTTTCCAGGCATCATTTTCCAGTAATTTTTCAAGTCCTTCTTCAAACCGGCCGTCCTTAACATGAAAGCCAAAACGTTC
>JBLNGL010000329.1:0-10460 GCA_050264735.1 Ignavibacteria bacterium
CAAGCGACCCAAACCGACTACCCTTGCGGCTTAAGGAAGGATAATCGAAAGGTTAAATCAAACCTAATAAAATTATAAATACGTGCAAGTGATTTAAAACATCTTCCTGATTTGATTCAAATAAAGAATTAAGATAGGGTTAATCATCACTCTTCTATTAAGCATATTTTCAATTGCAGATTTTCAAATTCCATGAATGGTTTTAAAAATCCTACTTTACATTTTAAACTTGCGCTAAAAGCATCTAAATTCTTAAACCGCGGGGAATAATAAACTTTTCAAGCAGATCGAAGAACCATTGAACTGAAAGTGCGAGCAAAGCTGCGGGAACAGCACCTTCCAGAATTAATGGGATATTATCCAGCCTGATGCCTGTTAATATCGGTTGACCATATCCGCCTGCGCCGATTAATGCACCCAGCGTAGCCGTTCGTACATTAATTACTGCAGATGTTTTTACCCCGGCTAAAATTGAAGGTGAAGCCAAAGGAAGTTCAATCAGCCACAGCTTATAGAACCAGGACAAACCCAGCACTTCTGCCGATTCTTTAATGTGTACAGGTATATTTTGCAGCCCGCTGTATGTATTTCTTACGATAGGTAAAAGGCTGTAAAGAAAAAGTGCGGCAATTGCAGGCCAAGAGCCAATTCCAAGCAAGGGGATCATAAAAACTAAAAGGGCAAGAGAAGGAATGGTCTGGATAATCCCTGTTAAACCCAATATGAAACTGCTGATTTTCTTTTTTTTATATGCTAAAATCCCAATGGGAATGGAAACTATTAATGCAGAAAATAAAGAAACTGAGACAAGGTATATATGCTCCCGTGTATAAGCGAGCAGGCTTGTAAAAAAATTTTCCTTTAAAAATTCGGTTTTTACGCCAAATTTTTTTTGAATAAATTCTGCAGCAAGAGCGCCTTCGGGAATTAAATCTAATTTAGCCTTTGCATTCATTGAAACCATTGCGGACTCGGGTATACTTCCCTCTAGTCTTAAAATAGAATTTATTAGCTCCGGCATATTCTTTTTCAAGCTTGATCTGTAAAGTATAACTGCTTTGTATTCGGGGAAATAATTTAAATCATCTTCCAGTATTTTAAGAGTATAATATTTTATTTCAGCATCCGTAGAGTATAGATCTACAACATCGATTGAACTGCTTTCCAATCCGCGGTAAGCAAGGTCATGGTCTATTCCGGTTACATTTTTCTGAGAAAGATTATATCTATTCTGCAATCCGGGCCAGCCGTCCTTTCTATCCAAAAATTCATTGCTTAAACCGAATTTCAATTCTTTATGTTTCTGCAGATCCGATATTTTTTTTATCTCCAGCTTCTCTGCTTTGCTTAGCTTCATTCCTAGCGCATAGGTATTATTGAATCCCAAAGGACTGCTCATCTCAATGTCAAGTTCGTGCAGTTTGTTTCTCATTTCTTCTTCGTTATCAATTTTCCCTGCAAATATTTCCTCCCTGATTGTGCCTGTATATTCGGCATAAATATCAATTTCTCCGTTTACGATGGCACTCCATAAAATTCTTGTCCCTCCAAGTTCCTTCAGATGCTCTACATTTTTATAAGATTTCCCGGCAAGCTGGGAAATAAGTTCTCCCAGGATAACACCTTCGGTAAATTTCTTAGAACCTACTTTTATACCATGAACTACATCCTTTCCCTGAGCGGGAAGAAGAGATGCAAAAGAAGAAATAAAAAGAAATATTTTAATAAAATTATTCATGTAATTTTTCCGGCCCAAAAAAAGCTCCTTTGTGCATTAATAAAACTAATCACAAAGTCGTCAGCCGGGCTGCTGACAAGTTCATTGATTAGCCCGGTTTGAATTACTCCGCCATCCTTCATTAAAATAATTTTGTCTGCAAAAAAAGCAGCTTCGGAAAGATCATGAGTTACCATAACAACTGTTTTCTTCAAATTCCGGAATATCTCCTTAAGATCATTCTGGAGCTCATAACGAATCAGCGGATCAAGAGATCCAAGCGGCTCATCAAGCAGAAGGATCTGCGGCTCGAGCATCAAAGCACGCATCAGGCTGACTCTCTGCCGCTGTCCTCCCGAAAGCTCGGAAGGGAATTTCTTCAATGCTTCGGCAGGAAATTTTGTTAGTCTGCAGAGCTCCTCAATTCTCTTTTCTATTTTTTCTTTATTCCATTTTAAATGTTTTGCCATTAAACATACATTATTTAAAGCATTCAGATGCGGAAATAATCCGCCTTCCTGAATAACATAACCTATCTTCTGCCTGTGAAAAATTAACCTGGCTTTATCTAATCGTTCCTCATTAATTATAACCTCTCCTTCGTAATTCAAAATCAAACCGGTAATAATTCTTATAAGAGTTGATTTACCGGAACCGCTTGGTCCGATTAAAACTGTAGTTTTTCCATCTTCTATTTCGATAGAAATATTATCCAGCACTTTTGCCGAATCATAATATTTACAAACGTTTTTAAGAATTATAGACATTTACTAAATGAAATGAGATTTTTTTTAGTTTTTAATTAAACTATGAAGAAGTTCAGATTTTTTGAAAATAATAATAAAATTAACTATAACTTCAATAAAGATATGTTAGTAAGTTCATGCTGGATATTATTGAAACGCAGGTTCCGGATTGATTAAAAAAACTGTGAGTTTTGAGATAAAATAGAAATCATTCAGCTGAGTACACTTTATACTCCCATGGTTTTAATGTGATATTTTCTTTCTGATCGAGATTTACCTCTTCATCGGTAAAAAGGTTTTTGTAACTCCCGGCAAGCATTTTTTCTTTCAGCTTAAAAGAAACCTGACCGGCAGTTAAATTAAATATTCCGATAATTTTATCATCCCCTTTTTCCCTTGTAAATAAGATTATTTTATTGTCAGGATCTGCAGGAATAAATATCATTTCTCCTCCCCTTTCCCCGTTTAGTAATGCCCCATTCATCATTTTCAAATGAAATAATCTGCTGTAGATATTTCTGAACTTATGTTCCTTCCATTCAATTGGATCTTTTTCAAAAAACTTTAATCTTTTACTCAGACCGGCTTCCTGCCCGTTATAAATTAAAGGCATCCCGGGTATAATGCAGGTTAAAACCGCAAAGGTTTCTGCAGCCGGACCGAGCCTTTCAAATACGGTTCCTTTCCATGAATTCTCATCATGATTGGAAGTAAATCTCATCCTGAAAGAATTATCCGGATATTCCTCTTTTTCTTTTTCGATATATACCGGAATATCCTTTGAACTTTTTTCTCCTTTTGCAATCGAATTAAAGATATTATATAAATCCCATGAGTAAGTCATGTCGAAAGCTTTTTCGTGCATTTCGGGTGATTCCCATTCAGCCAGCATAAAAACAGGTTTAATTTTGTATAGTTCTGCTCTTGCTTCATTCCAAAAATCAACCGGCATCATTCCGGCAACATCGCACCTGTATCCGTCAATATTGCATTTTTCGACCCAGAATTTTAAAGCATCAGTCATATATTTTCTCAAATCTGCATTATCATAATTCAGATCTATAACATCAGACCAGTCAGGAACAGGCGGGATAAAATTCCCCAGGGAATCTTTTGTAAACCAGTCCGGATGAACAATTGTTAAATTGTTATCCCATGAAGTATGATTAGCAACCCAATCGATAATGACATACATCCCGAGCTCATGAATTTTTTCAACAAGCGATTTAAAATCTTCCATGGTTCCGAAATCCGGGTTTACCGCCATATAATCCTTTACAGAATAATAGCTGCCAAGTGTACCTTTCCTGTTCTTTTCCCCGATCGGATTAATCGGCATAAACCATAGAATGCCTGCTCCTAAATCTTTCAATTCTGGCAAATGTTTTTCAAAAGCTTTGAATGTGCCTTCCGGAGTAAACTGACGGATATTAACTTCATATATTACCTTATCATAGCTCCATTCAGGATGCTTAACTGTCGAAGTTTTCTTTTGTCCGTTAATTTCATATTGAAAAGAAAAAACAAAGAAGATTGTAAAAAAAGTAAGAACCGAAAATTTAAATATCCTTTTTGAAAACATTTTATAAGCCCTTTGCTGAAAAATTATCATGTCAGATTCATTGTTAACTGTCTATTGAATCATTTTTTTTATAAGGGGTATGATCGCCGAAATATTTTTTAAAGTATTTGCTGTTTCTTATCCAATTATTAAAAGTTTTAGATGCTTTTGCAAAACAAAATACAGCCGGAATTAAAAAAATAAAACCCGGAATAACCGGAAACATTGCCCCGAGAATTCCAAGGATCAAAAAAATAAATCCAAGTATAAAATAAATAAACCTTTTAAACTTGTTTTGTGTCTGAGCTATTTTCAACGATAAAATTATATATATGTTTGAAAAATGAAAACTATCTGTTTGCGGTGTTTTATAGCTTACCGGGAAAAATCTGCTTAGCCTTTAAGACTAATCTGAAAACCGTATAAGAAAAAAAAGGAGCAGAAATTACATCAAGGGTATAATGAACATGCTGAAGCAGAAGACAAATACCTGTAGTCACAGCGGAGATGATAAAAATGAATTTAAGAAGCTTCGATTTTTCAATCAGAAAAAACAGAAACAGCAATGCGGTATGCCCTGAAAAGAAGAGATCTTTAGTTAAAAGCATATCCGTTCCGAAAAATTCAACGAAAGGATCCTGAAGAGGTATCATGCCGGAAGGAGGATTGAACGGAGCTGCATACATTGCGGCTGCCCTTATAAAAATAAGAATACTGTAAGCCTGGAATGCAAAAGTGAGCGTAACAGGACTTTTCGTAAAGGAAATAAGTGCTAAGACTAAGCAGCCGTAAATTACTCCAAAGATAATCCAGGTAAGATCCAGCGGCGAAAAGAGGGACAAAACCGGGTCATTCAGCACAGCTCCTTCTCTTTGCTCTATGAATTTCAAAAAATCCGCCAGGACTAATAAAGCAATAATCTGAATGAAGAAACTTAATAGGAATTCAAATAATAAGCGCTTGTTTAAAAATACCTGCTTCCATCTTGTTCCGTTCCCCGGAATTATCATTTCTTTATTGAATAGATGAAGATCTGTTTTACCCAACTGTTTTATTATAACTTAAAAAAAGGATGGATATTGTTAATACCGGATATCAGTTGACTGCTTCTCTTAAAGTTTTAATAAGATCGCTTTTTGAAAAAGGTTTAACTAAAAATTTAGAAGCGCCCGCGGAATAAAATTTTTCTATTTTTTCATTGGAGTACTCGCTCGAAATAATAATAACCGGCCTGTTGTACGGATCATTACTTTTTAAATCTTTGCATATCAATATGCTTTGTTCCCAATGGCTTTGGTTGACATCGAAAATAATAGCAACAAAGTCCTTCTCCTTTATCGATTCAAATTTAAAGTCTCTGAAATTATGCGATTCTATCTCATAATCATTTTTCAAGAAAGCTTTAAGAAGCTCATAAGAATCGCTGGAATCATCCAGCATGAAAATTTTATTAAGAATATTCTGCTCGCCGCTTTCGGGTTTCTGTTTCTTATGCGAGAGCGGGAGAGTAAAGGTAAATGTGGATCCGACCCCTTTAATGCTGTCGACCAGCAGAGATCCGCCCATCTTTTCAAGATATTTTTTTGCCAGCGCAAGACCAAGCCCGTTTCCCTCATAGTGCCTGCTTATGTTTAAATCTTCCTGGCTGAACGGACTGAAAATATGATCGATATATTCGGTGGAGATGCCGATGCCAGAATCTTTCACTTTACAAACCGCAAGTTCACGATCCTCAAGGACACTGGTTTCAATCTCAATAAAACCCTGCCTCGTAAATTTCACAGCATTGTTGAGGAGATTATTAATGGCATTCTCTACACAATGAACATCAGCATTAACATAGATAGAATCATTATTAAAAATAGTTTTTACGATTAGATTTTTTTCTTCGGCACTTTTTTCAATTAAACCGACTCCTATTTTAAGCACAGGTATCAAATCTATATTTTCAATATGAAGCTTAAAGGTACCTGCTTCTATTTGCGCAAACTCCAGCATCTGCGTAATGCTGTTAAATAAACGCTCGCTTCCCGTGTATAAGTTATCCAAATATACTTTATCTTCAGAAGTAATCTTTTCCTTCATGCTTTCCTTGATAATGGAAGCATAACCGAGGACGATATTTAATGGAGTACGAAGCTCGTGAGACAGCACGTTTAGAAAAGTATCTTTCAATCTCTCTGCTTCTTTTGAATTATCCCTTGCCTTTCTGATTTCTTCTTCGGTCAATAACAGCTCTGTCTGATCTTCATGCAAAAGAACCACAAAATCTATTTTTTCAATATTTAAATGAAAGATCTTTGTTTTTAATATAGGAATGGTTAATTCCCGGGCTTTTAGGAGGGAGTCTATAAAATTATTTATTGTTGCTTCGCTTTTTTTCTCAAATACTTCTTTAATGAGAGCTGCTGTTCCGTCTTTTTTTAATTCAGGGTCATCAAAAACAGAATATTCTTTTAATTCCTGGAGATTATATCCCCAAAGAAGGTAAAAAGCTTCATTTAAATAGAAAATTTTCCCATCAGGTTCAATCACCTCAATGGGGTAATGAATGGGATCATATAAAGTTGAGAAATATTTTACGAGAGATTCATTCATTTTAATTTACCGGTAAAATAAATTCTACAGAGGCACCGGAAGCTCTGTTTAATATTTTTATCTCGCCGTTGTGCCTGTCGATTATGCTCTTGCACATGAAAAGTCCATACCCGCTCTTTTTTTGGGAAGGAAGATCGAAAGCCGATTGTAATTTTTCGGGAGGAAAACCTGGACCGTTATCTTCTATATTAATAAAAATTTTATTTGCTTCACTCCTTGATTTTATTGTAATTGTTGAATCCTGCTTAGCTTCAGCCGCATTTGTAAAAAGATGCACCAGAAGATGCTGTATCTGCTCGGAATCATAATTGCAAAGAGGCAGGTTATTCATTTCCGTTTTAAAAACTACTTTATTGAACTGCTTCATCGGAGAAATATATTTAATAACCGAGCTGATTGTTTTATTAAGATTTCCGCTGTCCTTATTAAGATTAATTATCGCAGTTTCAATCAATACCTGTGCATACTTTTGAATATTCCTGATGCTGTCTACCGCTACTTTTGACTTTAGCTTGAGTCTGTCGAATAAAATCAAATCTTCATTGAACTTGCTTTCGTACTCCTTTTTTATTTTCTCTATAGTCCTCATAAGACTTTCAACTTCCAGAAGTCCCAGGTGAACCAGTCCCTGCAAAGCCTGCCCGATTTCAGAATCAATACTGGATTTTAATGCTTTCCTTTCCGCCTGAATTAATTGTTCATTCGCTTCATTCAAGGCATTATAAGCCTTCAGCTGCCCTTCATACAATTGGGCATTACGGATAGCAGTGGCTGCCTGACCGGCAAGAATTTCAAAAGTATCAGTGATCTCCCGGACATTAATCTTATGCAGATGCTTGCTGTCTACATAAATTACTCCAATCTTTTTATCATCAGCAAAAAGAGGCGAGCAAAGGATTGTTTCCAGCTCCAGTTTTAAAATACTTTTACTCGGATCATTTCTTGTATCGCTTTGAGCTCCTTCAATAAACTTGGATTGCCCTACCTGATAAACATCATTAACTACGGTAGTGCTTACATTAAATGAATTCTCGGGAAGAACAGTCCCCTTCGCATCAAGACCTAATTTAAATTCAAGCTCATCGGAAGCATTCTTCAATACAATAAAACCGCGATCTGATTCAGTGAGTTTTATAGCATTTTTTAAAACCAGCTCGAGGACATCTTCCAAGATCAACGAACGGTTAATACTTTTAACAATATCTAATATTGCTTCAAGATTCTTAGTCTTCGCAGAGGAACCGCTTCCCTGGTACCTTTCCTTATCAAGCTGCTCTTTAAATTCCGAAAATTTCATTTTGTGTAAAAGGTATAAAAAAATGTTATATAAAATATTAAAGTTATAGTTAAGATTTAAGAGAATTAAAAGTTTTTCAGCAGTTTGAACGATAAAAACCAATCCAAGAAATTACCATTTTCATACCAAGCCTTCGCAATACCACCGGAAAAGGTGGATTCTAGGTTGTACCAATGCTTAAAAATAAAGCTAATCTGGCTTCCAAGATTAACTAATCCTTTTTCAATATTAGTTTTAATAAGCAGAGACTGCGAATAAACCGAAAGATCGATATGATCTAAATAGTGCTGTCCGAATGAAGGACCCCCTAGTCTTACCGGGGGAAAGGTATTTTCTACATGCAGCTTCAAGAAACTGTCTGCATTTAAACTGTAAATTGGAGTCCCGGGAAACCTGAATAGTTCCCGGAACTGCTTAACTTCGGTATCTTCGACTTCCCTATTGCCGAAACCTCCGAAAAAAAATTGAGACTGCATTAATTTATCATTTACAAAATGGTAGCCTGCTCCAAGCTTAAAATGAAAAACATTATGGTCCCAAATCCAGGTTGTCAGATGACTCCAGTCCGCATATATCTGGGAAGCCAACTCAGGTTTTTCAGGATTGCTGCCGAAAACAAAAAGCGAAACATTATATTCATCTCCGTATTCAAAATCGGAACTGCCGATTGATCTTCTTTGGTTTTTAGAATTAATATTAGTCTTGACTAATATAAAATCATCGGACACTTCTATTAAATTGTCATTAATATAACGGACTCCATTATAAAGCGAAATATTCGTCAGCTGTTTAAGCTTATGGGGATTATCGTAAATCCAGTAAGCGGTATGTTGAATATCAGTCATTGTACCGATCATTCCTCTTTTCCTTCTGTTGAAAAGATCTAAAAAATCGGTAGCATTATAATTTATTTTTAATCTAAGTTTTTTCAGATATTCGTATTCAAATTTTAAATGCCATTTAGGTGCTAGAATATTTTCATTAAATGGAGAATATCCTCCTTCGAATATAAAATTATGATGATTTAAGGGATCTGAAATATGGCTAAAAATCCCGAGGACTTTCTGCATCTGAAATCCGGTAATTACAGGAATAAATGATCGCAGCCCGAGATTATTTAAACCGTTATAATCTTCAGCAGGCTTTGAATCGATCCTAATATCAGAAGCGGATTTTAATGCAATATCCATAATATGCGGATTTTCCTTGACAATTTCCTCTCCAAGGTAATTAATTGCAGGAAGATGTTTTGCCGGCTTATTCCCAACTTTAACAGGGTAAAAACCATCCGAAGTAAATTCAAAAGCAAAAAGAGAATCGCGGTTGATAAATACCGGTTTAAATAGTCCCCTGACTGTATTTGTAAGTGCTTCAACTTTTTTATTATCTAAATCGAACCTGTAAATATTAGATACTCCGTTTGTATATGCATTCCAGAAGATAAATTTTTCATCCGGGCTCCAGGAAGGATTATCGGGAGTTCCTTTATCGGTTAGCTTAATGTAATTCAATGCACCGGTCGATTTAAGCTTATCCGTGTCGAACAAAATAAGTATTTGCTCCCCATTTGATCTATGAAGTACGGCAGCAAGCAGCTTACCCGTCGGACTTACGGCAAGCTGGTGAATTTCCTCACCGGTTTTGAACCAGGCTGCATATTCCAGTTTTTTATAAGGATATTCAGAGTACATTAAAGAAGCTTGTGCTGCGGCATGCTGTATCCCCCATAATTCATGAGTAACAGGTGAAACCGTTAGCTGTCCGATCCTGCAGTCTTCAAATAAAAGAGAAGGATTTATTTTATTTGATTCCAGCATCCATAAATCGCGGAAGAACTGGTTATTGTTTGTAGTATAAAAGAATAATCCTAAATTCTGATCGTATGCCGTTGAGGAAACCTGAAATAGGCTTGGGGTAGGCAGCGTACCGATATCTTTAGTCGAACCGCTTGATAAGTAAAGCTTCATTATTCCGGCTAAATTATGCGGCTGATGATAGCTGAATAGCACCGTGTTGTCTGACTGATCATAGTAAGGTTCCGAAATCCAGCCGAGCGCTTCTTTTGAAATCCTGTTTATATTTGTCAGCTCAGATGATTTGATTTTATTTATGTTTAAAAGCTGAAAATCTTTTTCATATTCTCTAAAATCATTCCAGGCATCATTGAAATATATTTTATAAACATCTTTGAAAGTAGTTTTGAAATTTGAAGTGAGAAAAAATCCACCCCTTTTATACCATTCGATGATTTTTTCAGGACCGTACTTAATAGTTAAAAAGGAAGCAAACCTGCCTCCGTACAAGTAAAATAATGTTTCAAGTAAAAAATTCTCATTTGAAAGTTTTGATTCAAGGTTAAGCCCGGAGGGGAATTCTTTTTTGTCTGCTACCAAAGAACGGAAGTACATCTCATCAAAGCTGCCGAGAAGACGTCCATATCCGCCGTTTAGCCATGTTTCAAGGTAAACAGCAATTGATTCCTGATGCCATCTTGGTGTATATCGTTTGTAGCTTGTGATAAGGCTGTAAAATACCGTTAAT
>JBLNGL010000330.1:0-2806 GCA_050264735.1 Ignavibacteria bacterium
CCATGAGTAAACAAATTTTCTTTTAATGTATTCCAATATTTTTTCCCTGTAACCGGATTGAAATAATCTAACCACTTGCTATTTGGTATATAAAGATTTTTTGCCAGATATTCTTTCCCGATTTCAGAATTCTTATCCGGGTTCGACCAAATTGAAATATTAAGATGGGCATTTAAATCGTGCAGCTCTTTTATAAAACTAGACGGATTGGAATAATTAGTTTCATCGAATTTTGGAACACCCCAGCCGTTATTCCCCCAATATTGCCAATCCTGAACGATAACATCCATCGGGATATTTCTTTTACGAAATTCTTTTACTGTTTCTACCAGGTGTGTGCCTGAAGTATAGCGTTCACGGCACTGCCAGAAACCGTAGCTCCAAAGAGGAAACATCGGCACATTGCCGGATAGGTTCCTGTATGAAGAGATTACATTATCTGCCGATGGTCCGTAAAAAACAACATAATCCAGCAGCTCAGCATTTGGAGAACGAAATGTGGTTAAGTTATCGATAAGTTTCCATGAAACTTTTGGTGAATTGCTTGATTTGCAGACAACCTGTACATGGTGTTCTCCGGCTTTTAAATTCAATAAAGCATCTGCGGTTGGCGGCAGCCAAAAATTACTTATATCAATACATGATTTCCCATCTATAACAACAAGCTGGCGATTATCCATATCGCCCAAATCGAGAAATACTGAATATACTCCGTCTTTAGGAACATTAAATTTCCCGGTATAATGCGACTGGTTCTGCGATACTTTTTGTGTTCCGGCAGCAGTTGTAACTTCGGCAGCATGGTTATGGGCGGCTGACTGCTCTTGTTTTTCGAGAGATATAAAATTGTCAGCAGGATTAAAATCGGTAAGTCCATATTGATGCCAGAGTAACCCATATCCTCTGCTGGAGTATATAAATGGGATAGAAATCTGTGAGTTAACCTGAGTTAATTTTCTGCTGATATTTTTTAAATTATAATGTCCATCCTGGAACTGACCCAATCCAAAAAGATATTCATCATTTGGCGATTCAAAACTTTGTTCAGCCATGAAGCAGGGTTCACCCATAACTGAATCGGGAATTAATTTCCTGGCACCTGTTTTTTCATTTAAGAAAATTTTCCCGGAATTATCCTTGAAAGATAAATTACCTGTTTGTTTATCTACTGAAACAATAATTTTTTTTACTTGTAATTCTAATTGGGAAGGAGAATCAATAATCTTAAATTCCGGAGGCATATAAGGTGAAGTAAAAATAAGCTCAGGTAGCTTGGCTTCAACACCTTTATAGAATTTGATTCTTACAGCATCTTCTGTTAAAGGAGAAATGCTAAGTGTTCCATCTTTCATAGTTACTTCAATTCCGTCCGATACCTGCTTGAAGTCTTTTACAACTTGTGCAAGGCAAAGAATAGGAAGAAGAGTAATAATAAAAAAATATTTTAATTTCATTTTCTCTGAATCATTATATACAAAGATAAATGATAGTTAGCTTTCTTTCTTGAAAATCTAATCCTATTTTCAAATCAATCTTATGGTAACTTTAAATCGAAAAGCATTTTCAGTTTGGCATTGGCAACCCATCCTCTATTGTTTTTCCAATGTCATTAGGAATACATCGTTCTCTCGAATTTCCAATTCTTTTAGAAAAGGTTCACTACTTTTTACATTTATCTTTTCACTGGAAACAGCAGAACCATCATTAAGTTCTCTTATTATCCGAACCTGCTCTTTTGTCAGCTGATTGGGTCTGCCCATATCAAAATATGTAGTGTAAGCATCGTTTACTCGATAGCCGACTTTGTAGATTTCAAGTACATATGAACCTGCCGGAATCTCAGAAATATTTATTTTTACTTTTCCTTTTGATTTTGCAGGTAAGTCACGGATGTAATAAACCTGGTTATTTACAGAATCACCAGGATGTGTGATTGTAAAATCCCAAAGCAGAACTTGTACATTTCCTTTTTCATCTTTGCACACCCAGGAAGATGCATCGCTGTTTACTAATTCCTTATTCCCCAGTCTATTTAAAAATTGATATGAATAGAACGCAGGTTTGTTAATAGCCTGATAATTCAACAAACCAAATCCTCCATGAAATGGAGTAAAGCGTGGTCCGGGCTCTTCAAAAATATCTGTGAATACCCAATATGACATTGACTGAGCAGCAGTTCCAACTTGTTTTAGTTTTTGCAGTATGTATGCAGCTTCGTGATAACTATCATGAATAGGATCAGCAGGTGTGTATGAAGCACTCCATTCCGTATAGTGCAATTCTAAATTTGGCATTGAGGTCCCTGTAATTTCATTTCTTGAATTCAGAACATCCTGGCTAACACTCATCAGGTTTTGGTCAAGCACAGTTCCGGAGTTTCCAAATTCATCGAGATAACCTTGTTTAACTCCATAGGCATGAGTGCTGATAAAATCTATAGGAAGATTATTTTTTTTGCAGAATTCAATCATATCAACTTCCCAAGCTGCACCAGCAGTTCCGGGACCGCCAACTCTATATTCCTTATTAACACTTTTTATAGCATTAACAGAATACCGATACAATTTAAAATATTCTTCCTGCGTTCCTGTCCAGAAAACCGGCGTGAGGTTCGGTTCGTTCCAAACTTCAAAATACCATGTCTTTACTTCGTCCTCACCGTATCGTTCCGTAAAATGTTGAGTTAGATTGCGGATCAATTCTCCCCATTTATTGTAATCTTTTGGAGGAGTTACATTTCCTCTCCACCAGAAAATAGTTTCTTTGCCGCTTGCTAAAGCTTCGGGCATAAATCCTAATTCAACAA
>JBLNGL010000331.1:0-3164 GCA_050264735.1 Ignavibacteria bacterium
GTCCAGTTTTCGCCGTAATTAAGTGAACGGAAAATCTTATCCTCTGAGCAATAAAATAGAGAGCCTGCTTTATTCATTTTAAATATACCTAACATAAAACTAAATCCGCCCATTGCTCTCCAGTTAAAGCCGTCATCTGTAGAACGGTTTATCCCGCTGGGTCCGCGGTCAGTAACAAAAATATTGCCGTTGTAATCCAATCCCAAATCTTCTACTGAAACCAGGTTTAATCCTTTACTTGAATGAAACCAGCTGTTGCCGTTATTTGTAGAGCAAAAAATACCTCCGCCGTTAGTCCCGGCAAATAAGCGTCCGGCTGAATCTACAATAAGAGATAAGATCCAGGGATAAGGAAGCCCGGAGTCAACTAATGTCCAATCATCACCATTATTTGTTGAGCGATATATTCCCTGTGATTCCGTTGCTGCATAAATAAAGTTATTTGATCCCGGTTTAATTGCCTGGATCATTGAGCCGAAAGTTCTGTTAAGTTTTGTCCAATTCCCGCCATTGTCAGTCGAGCGGAATAAACTGCCGTCGTATGCACCTGCAAAAATATTGTTCTGCGAATCGACAGCACAAGCTGTTATATTTGAGCTGGTTATGCCGTTATTTATTTCTATCCAGCTACTTCCGCTGTTTGTCGACCGAAACAT
The DNA here is from genome assembly GCA_050264735.1 of Ignavibacteria bacterium. Classification (GTDB taxonomy): domain Bacteria; phylum Bacteroidota; class Ignavibacteria; order Ignavibacteriales; family Ignavibacteriaceae; genus DATKLQ01. The sequence continues at coordinate 657 of JBLNGL010000331.1, forward strand.
ACCTCCATCGAATATGCCAGCAAATATTTGGTCCCCCAATCCGACTGCGATGGAAAATACATTTGTGCCGGTCAGGCCTGAGTTAATCTCTGTCCAATTATTACCATTATTTGTTGAAATAAATATACCTTGGCCATTCGTTCCGGCAAAAAGGTTTCCATCTGAATCAATGACTATTGTTTGTACCAATGGATTTGTCAAACCATTGTTGATTTCAGTCCATGCCTTTCCATTATCCGTCGAACGGAACATTCCTTCGCCATTATGATCAATTGAAGCAAAAATATCTCCTGATGAATTGATCGCTAAAGCTTTTATCCCCATGTAAAAACCAAGTTCATTATTCGTTAATTCCCAAGATTCACCATTATTATCAGACAGGTATACGCCTACTTCGGAATCCGAACTCAGATTATACCCATATATGCCGGCATAAATATGATTGTTTGAATCGGATGCAATTGCAGTTACAGCTCCTCCCCAGGGACCATCCACTTTTTCCCAAAAGTTTGATTGTCCATATATATTTTGGGAAGACGTCAAAAGGCTTAAGAAAATTGGAACAAATCGTATTAAGTTCCGAAATGTTTTCATTTTTGGCAACCCCAAATAGTTACTGTTTATAATAAGATATTTAATATTCATAATTAAGATGATATTTTTAGCCTTATATCCCTTAATCCCTGTTTCGCAGCTTGTTAAAGGTCAATTTTCATGCTTAATTCATATACGATAATTTCATAATTAAAGTAATATTCCCGGCAACCCATTAAACCATTTCATTTTTTTCTTGTAAGAACTACTTCCAATATCAGTTCATACTCATTTTCATTTCTAGGATATTTCATTTGAAGATTTATTTTCCCCTCATCAATCCGCCGGAATGTTTGAACCAGCAGACTGTCATGCCAGTTTAAGCAAAGTGTATTTTCTTCTATAAAATTGCAGCTAGCTTCCATAAATGCTCCGGAATCTTCAAACCACCAGTATTTGTACAGCTTACTTTTCTCATCCCATGCAAATACTGCATGTGCAGTACTTTCAGCTTGTGATAATTTTGAATAATAATTAAAAGTCACGAACCGGTTATTTAAAATCATTTGGAAATTTCCTTCGCCGGTTCCTGTATCCCCGGCACTAAACTGACTCTTTGGTACTTTATAATCTAATTTCCAGGTACCGAGCAAAAAATTAAACTTATCCATTGGACCCGGTTCTTTGGTCATATTACACACCCTCTATTATAAATAATAAAGATTTTAATTAAACTGCTTATGAGTGTATCGAAAGAAAATTATAAAACTATTATCTCACGCCGGTTTAATATTTGCGCTTAATTTTTTCATCGGAATAAGAAAATATCCGAAAGCGGCGGTGAAAAATAAATAAACAAAAACAATTCCCCATCCAAGTACGTTCAATCCGCCTGAAAGCTGTATTGCTAGAGTCGCAATAAGTGCAATGCCGTCATAAATAAATAAATACCATATAATTGCACGCCGGGCAGCAGATTCTTCAGCATTTCTAGCCAACCATGTAAGGAATAAGTTGCCAATAAGAGCTGCACCATATTCTCTTGCTGTCAGTGAAGCACCCCGGCAAAATGTTGTCCCCAGAAAATTCAGTAATTGGCCGGGAAGAAACAAAAGAAGAGGCCCGAAACCTAAGCAGACAACTGCTTTGATGATTAAAAGAGTTTTAATTTTCATAGCATTTCTCCTTTATTAAAAAGCAATGAAATTTAATGGCTTTGCGGTTAAACAGTTTTTTATTACTGCAATGCCGGTTTCGAAGCATGCCTTCCGGCGGGCAGTTGAGAAATGCTTTGATGAAAACTATGCTGAAAGTGCCGGTTCAGGCAGAAAGAATCACGGTAAATATTAAAAAAAATTATCCGAATTAGTGAATTATTATTTGATCTTTAAAAATTATTTTTCTGTTTTTGCCTTTTCCATTAATTCGATAAAAGGTTTAAAGAGATCAATAGGCACAGGGAAGATTGTAGTTGAATTTTTTTCAGCCGCCACTTCGGTAAGGGTCTGCAGGAACCTGAGCTGCAGCGCATAAGGAGAACTGCTGATAATCTTTGAAGCATCGGCAAGCCGCTGCGAAGCCTGGTATTCACCTTCGGCATGAATAACCTTAGCGCGGCGTTCCCTTTCTGCTTCGGCCTGCCGTGCAATAGCGCGCTGCATTTCAGCCGGAAGATCAACATTTTTAACTTCAACAAGCGAAACCTTAATGCCCCAGGGAGCTGTATGAGTATCGATGGTTTCCTGCAGACGCCTGTTTATTTTCTCCCGTTCCGAAAGAAGCTCATCGAGTTCAGACTGCCCAAGCATGCTGCGGAGGGTCGTCTGTGCAAGCTGTGAAGTAGCGTATAAATAATTTTCAACCTCGGTGATTGCTCTGGAAGCGTCTATAACGCGGAAGTAAATTACGGCACTAACTTTAATAGAAACATTATCGCGTGTAATAACATCCTGCGAAGGAACTTCCATTGCAACC
>JBLNGL010000332.1:0-4581 GCA_050264735.1 Ignavibacteria bacterium
ATGCTTGCGGCAATTATGTTTACCGACATGGTCGGTTATTCGGCTTTGATGCAGGTAGACGAAAAAACTGCCAAAGAAAAGAGGGACAGGCATAGAAAGGTGCTGGAAGATTTAATATTTATTCACCAGGGAAAAATTCTTCAGTATTACGGGGATGGTACCCTGACAATTTTCGGAAGCGCTATCCAGGCGGTAATTTGTGCCGTTGAAATCCAGCGTGAACTTCAGAAAGAGCCGAAGGTGCCGCTGAGAATAGGAATACACATCGGCGATATTGTTTGGGAAGATGAAGGAGTTTACGGCGACGGAGTCAATATTGCAGCAAGAATAGAAGGATTCTCTGTTTCGGGAGGAATACTGATTTCCGATAAAGTTTATGATGAAATTAAAAATCAGACTTTGCTGCCGGCTCAATCCTGCGGCAGTTATGAATTGAAAAACATTATAAGGCCTGTGGAACTTTTTGCAATAACTGCCGAAGGCATTGCGGTGCCGGAATTGTCTGAGATTGAAGAAAAAGCCGGTGCAATAGTAAAAAGGAGTATTGCGGTTCTGCCCTTTGTTAATATGAGTGCCGATCCGGAGAATGAGTACTTCAGCGACGGGATAACTGAAGAGATTATTAATGCTCTCACGAAAATAAAGGGCCTTCGGGTTACTTCAAGAACTTCAACTTTTATGTTTAAAAGAAAAAATGAGGATATAAGAAAAATCGGCCATCAGTTGAATGTAAATACGGTTCTTGAGGGAAGTGTAAGAAAGTTTAAGGATAGAGTCAGGATTACTGCTCAGCTGATTAATACAGCCGATGGTTATCATCAATGGTCGGAAGTTTATGACAGGAAAGTTGAGGACATATTCTCCATCCAGGACGAAATATCGAAATCAATTGCCCGAAAATTAAGCCAAGATATGACCGAATGTTGTAAAGAGCCCCTCGTAAAAACTTATACCAAAGATACCGAAGCATATAATCTTTTTCTTAAAGGATTATTTCATTGGAATAAATGGACGGCTTCCGATGCCCACACCGCAATAAAGTACTTTGGAGAAGCAGCGGTTAAGGATCCCGGCTTTGCACTACCTTATTCAGCTCTGGCAAACTGTTACATTTTTTTAGGCGCATACGGCTTCATGACTTCAAAGGCAAGCTATCCTAAAGCAAAAGGATATGCCGATAAAGCATTGCAGCTGGATCCGAATCTTGCCGAAGCCTATACTTCAAAAGCTCTAGTAAGATTATTTTTTGACTGGGACTGGAATGGAGCATATGATGCATTTAAAAGTGCTCTGAAATTAAGCCCGGGATCTGCTATTGTTCATCACTGCTATACGTATTACCTGCAGGCATTGGGGCGGATGGATGAAGCTGTTGCTGAAATGGAGACCGCCCGTATTCTGGATCCGCTTTCTTTAGTAATAAATAATGTCCTGGCTGAAGTTTATTTTTATGCGGGAAGATTGGATGATGCCCTAGAACAGATTAATAGAACACTTGAGCTTGATCCTAATTTCAGAGGTGCGATCTGGAACTGCGGCATAATGAATCTCTTTAAAGGGAATTATCAAAAAGCCATCGATATTTATGAAAACCTGACAAAAAATTACGGAGACGATCCGAAATCGTTATCGCCTCTGGGACTGGCTTATGCTTTGTCCGGGAATAAAGAAAAAGCAAAGGAATGCATTCAATCTCTTAATGAACTTTCAAAAGATAATCCCGGTATTTCGTTGAATCTGGATTATGCCACAATCTACAGGGGGCTAGGTGAAAAGGATAAGATGTTTTGTCATTTGGAGAAAGCAGTTGAAGAAAAAGTGGGCGGAGTTATTTTTTTGAAGAGCCACCCTGAATGGAAAAAATTATCCGGGGATCCGCGCTATTCCGGATTATTGAAGAAAATCGGTCTGGAAAGTAAAGAACAAAATTAAAATTATATTAATCTTAAAGGATTTTAAATGAATTTTCTGCTGCTGCTGATATTTTTTTTGATTATTCCGGTATTTCATAAGAGTTTTTGTCAGCATCTTTCTTTTTATGATTTTTCATATAAGAAATCCGAACAAATCAAATTAAGCAGTGAATTAAGAGAAATATCCGGTTTAACTTTAAAAGATGAAAAATTATTTGCACATTCCGACGAAAAGGGGAATGTATACCAGATTGATCCTGCTTCAGGAGAAATAATAAAAAAATTCAGGCTCGGTGAAAAGGCAGTATATAACGATTTCGAAGGAATTGCAGCAGCCGGCAAAAAAATGTTTCTTGTCAGCTCAAAAGGGGAGCTTTATCTTTTTTATGAACAAAAGAATAATGGTTATTCAAAGTATACTAAAATCGGCACTCCCTTATCCCGGAAAAGTGATATTGAAGGCTTATGTTTCGATCCCTCAAATTACTCGTTATTGATTGCCTGCAAAGGCAGTCCGGGTAAAGATTCCGACGCTTACAAAACAATATATTCATTTGATATAAGCAACAGGCAGTTAATTGAAAAACCCCGGTTTCTCATCTCACTGGATGAATTGGATAAAAAATTCGGGATAAAAAAATTTGCTCCATCAGGAATTGAAAGAAATCCTAAAACAGGATCTTTTTTTATTTTATCTTCAAATGAAAAATGTATTCTGGAAATTTCGCCGGATGGGAAACTTATTGATGCTGTTAAATTAAATCATAAATTTCACAGGCAGCCCGAGGGAATTGCAGTATCATCTGATTTGGAAATTATTATAAGCGATGAAGGCGGAAATGGAGAGGGAACAATAACTAAATATCACCTTAAATAATTTTCTTTTAAATGTGAGATTTTGATACCGCAAATAGTTCTACCTCGTTTTCTTTCCCTCTTAGTTTGAATATTCCCATGCTTTTGGCGGAATATTTGTTGTCGGTATTAATTTTCTCAAGAGCTGTATCTGAAACCAGCAGGTCTTGATTAAGTACGTTGCATTGCGCCTGAATTCTCGCGGCTGTATTGAGAACATCTCCGTGAAAAACAATCTCTTTTTTAACGTCTCCCACTTCGGTAACCACAGCTTCGCCGATATGAACACCTGCCTTGAATTCAGGGATGACGCCGTATTTGCTTGAGTAGTATTCTCTTCTTTCATTTATTTTTTCTTTAATTCCGAAGTAGCACTTTAAATATTCTCCGTTAAATGGTACTTTTCTTTCTTTCCAGGTCAATACTACTTCGTCTCCGATATACTGGTATATTTCTCCTTTAGTTTCAAGAACCGGATCGGTAAGATCATAAAAGAAATCTTGAAGCAGCCTGCTGTATCGATCCGAACCTAATTTTTCACCGAGAGTTGTGGATGATTTAAGGTCAAGGAACATGAAAACTCTTGTTTCTATTTTCGGCCTCCGGTATTTGCCGAGGATAAGATTAATAAGCCTTCCTTTCCCGAGCATTTTATTTATCTGCCAGATGAAGTTCAGTATGAAGCTTCCGAAGAATGCGAAAATAAAGATGTAAATAAAATCGGTACGGAGAAAATTATTAAAATCTTTTCCGTAAATCGACGTAATTAATCCTGTGCCGTCTTCCATGCTTTCATGCATAAGAACGACTATCAGGGTAGACAAGGTGACCACCAGAATATAAAATAATGAACGTATAAATAATTCAATGGAAAAATTAAGACGTTTCAGCTTTGAAGGGAAAAAATAAATTTCCGCGGCGGAGCTTATGCAGGTAATCAGGAAACCTATTACTGCTCCTTTTATTATCCTGTAAGGAGTAAAACCGAATGCAATGTTCGCAAATAAAATCCCGATTACAATTCCTGCCGAAGAAACCCAGGCAATTGTTTTAATTCTGTTTATGTGAGCAGGACTCAAATTCTTAATCATATGCATTTAAAATTTTGCAGCAGTCAGTTAAAAATCAAATTTAGTTCCGAAATAGAATAGAGTAGATTCAGGAGAAGAGGCGGCAGAGAATGAGAGATTTACCTGCCGGCTGAGAAATGACATCCACAACCCGCCCCCGTAAGAAGGATGCCATTTCTTCGAGTTGTCGTTTTCTGTGTAAACTCTTCCTGTTTCTCCGAAAAAATGAATTCCGAATTTTCCAGGAATAATTATATTCAGGTTTGCTAGGAAGATTCTAAGTTCAGCCTGAGTGAACAAGCTTGCATTGCCGGAAAATCTTTCACGCGAATAACCTCTCAGATTCTCAATTCCTCCTAAAAACAGGGCTTTATAAAAGGGAAAGTTACCCAATATTCTCCCGCCCCCCGCTCTTAATGCCAATGTAGCAAGAGTTAAAACTTCTGCTGAAAAATAAGCCCTGAGATCAAAAGAAGTTTTTATTAAATTATCTTCAATATCCAGCATTTTAGGATAGTACGATACTCCTGCATTTACAAAATATCCTGATTGAGCATTCTCCGGTACATCTCTTGAATCCAATGTATATGACAATGATGTCGAAAACGAATGAATCTTCCCCACGCCGTAAGCCGAATCGGGAATGTTATTTATCAGAGAAATGTTCGGAAGACCCGTATTTTCAGAGCTGTATGAAATACCGAATGTGAAAAAATTATCCTTGAAGAAGTTAAAACTTATTT
>JBLNGL010000333.1:0-3815 GCA_050264735.1 Ignavibacteria bacterium
AATTTTAGTGAAGATTCCGCCGGCTATTCTTAAAGCGCTGGCGCCTAAAGACTCGCCGATTGCAAAACCTATAAAACAGGCACCGGCATAGGCACGGGGTATAAAAAGAAGAATAATAAGCATCATAATCAGCTCAACGCAAATAAGCATTACACCGATGCTCATCCCTGCATCCAGCGGTATATTTAAAAGCTTAATCGGCTTTCTTTCAAGTGAAGCAAAAGCCATCCTGCTGTTGGCTAATGTATTCATTCTGATGCCGAACCAGGCAACTCCGTATGAACCCAGGATTCCTATAACCGTCCAGCTTAAAATCAGCAGAACTCCGCTTAGTTCGGTTTCCATTAAGTATCCGAAATAAAATGCAACACATACCGCGATAAAAATAAAAAGCACAATAAGCAGCTTTCCCTGCTGAAGCAGATATGTTTTGCATGTTTCAAAAATTATTTGTGCAATATCCAGCATTGACTGGTGTGCTTTAAGCTTTTTTACCTTCAAATATTGATAAACACCAAATACTAATCCTAATAAACAAACAAACAGCCCGGCTATCAGAATCGCCTGCTGGTTATCGTTAAGAGTTGGTATTTTCAGATTGGCTTCCCCGGCAAAAATATAAACCGGACTAAAGAGGAACAGAATTATTGATAGTACTTTTTTATACATTGTATTTCCATATATGTTTTGTGATTAAGAAATAAAATCTTTTTGTAAAAGAGCTGAGAACTAAATATGAAGATGTTCCGGTATTTCCCCTAGTTATTTTTTTCATTTTCATCCAAATTTTCTTCAGGACCGGAATCAGCAGATGAAAGCCTGCTATTGGCATCAAGCATCTGTTTAACTCCCCCCTTAATAAATTCTTCGGTTATTATCTTGGAGAACAAAAAAGATTTACTAAGCATCTCCAATTCTTCCTTTGAAAAATCTGAAAGGACATAATCTGCCATTTCCCCCTTAAAAAAATTATTGCCTATTCCGATCCTAATGCGCGCGAATTGATCGGAATTAAGGTTATAAATTATTGAACTCATGCCGTTATGACCTCCGTCTCCTCCGGATGGTCTAACTCTTATGCTTCCTAATTCGAGATTTATATCATCCAGGACAACCAGCAGATCGGATAAACCAGATTTAAGCTCTGCAAGAGCCTGATTAACGGCGGCTCCGCTCTGATTAACATAAGTAGAAGGTTTTATTAACAAGAAAGGCGAATCCTCGATTGCACCGGATGCAAAATTATAATCACCTTTAGATGGGATGAACCTGAGCGAATTACTATCCGCAAGGTAATCTAAAAACATGAAGCCGACATTATGCCTGTTATTTTCATATCTTCTGCCGGGATTCCCAATACCCACAATTATTCTCACAGGAAAACTATTCTTCTTCTTCTTCCTCTTCAGGTTTTTTCTTGGAAATCAATTCAGGCTCAGCCGGTTCTTCTGCAGCTGCGGCAGCAGTTTCTTCAGGAGTAGCTTCTTTTTCAATCTTAGGATGAGCAACCGTTACAAGAACTGCATCGGGAAGATTTAATATTGTTAAATTTTCAAAGCTCAGGTCGGAAGCATGAATTGAATCTCCCATTTTTAAATTTTCAACATTCACCTGCAGATATTGAGGGAGATCTTTAGGATAGCATTCAACTTCAAGCTTATGCAGAACTGACTGGAGTATACCACCTTCTTTTACACCAACCGGTGAACCAATGTACTGCACAGGCACTTCAATTTGAATTTTTTCTCCTTTTTTAAGTCCGATTAGATCGAAATGAACTACTTTATCGGTAACCGGATCAAACTGAATATCTTTAATTATGCAATCCTTCTCCTCATGACCATCAATCTGGAGAGCAATTAAATGTGTCTGTGCCGTAAAAACTAAAGGATTTATAACATTTTCCGGAACATCAATTATTAAGGACTCTTTTGTTGAATAGAAAACGCCCGGGACTCTTCCGTTTTTCCTGAGAGTTTTTAGAGATGATTTCTTTGTTGTTTTTCTGATGTCTGCTTTTAAAGCTACTTTTTCCATTCTAATACTCCAAACTTATTTTATCCCTATCAATATCGAACAATGAACTGATTGATTCGTTGTTGAAGGTTCTTAAAATTGCCTCGGCAAATAATTCCGAAGCGCTGATTATAGAAATTTTATCTGTCTTTTCATGTGAATTAAAATCAATAGTATCCGTAACATATAGTTTAACCAGGTTGGAATTTCTAATCCTATCCATTGCCGGACCCGATAACAGCGGATGAGTCACGGCACCATAAATATTTTTAGCTCCATTTTCCTTTAATGCTTCTACCGCTCCGACAAACGTGCCGCCGGTATCAATAAGATCATCAACAATTAAAACATCATGGTCCTTTACGTCGCCAATTATATGAACGACTTCTGCTTTATTCTGTGCCGGACGTCTTTTATCAATAACAACCAGGTTTGCATGAAGGCGTTTGGCATATGCGCGCGCCATTTTTATGCTTCCCACATCCGGCGAAACAACTGCTAGGTTATTTTTAATATCTTTGAATAATCCCGAGAATATTGATGATCCATAAAGATGATCAAAAGGAATATCAAAAAAACCCTGAATCTGAGACGCATGCAGATCCATTGTCATTATTCTGTCTGCTCCTGCAACCGTAATCAGGTTGGCGATCAGCTTTGCCGTAATTGAAACTCTCGGCTGATCTTTCCTATCCTGTCTTGCATATCCGAAATAAGGAATAACGGCAGTAATCCTTTTTGCAGATGCTCTTTTAGCAGCATCAATCATGATCAGCAGCTCCAGCAGATTATCAGACGGAGGATTAGTAGACTGAATGATAAAAATATCGGATCCGCGTATATTTTCACCATACTTAACCCAAATCTCGCCGTCGCTGAAACGCTTGAATTCTACAAAACCTAATGGTTTATTCAGGTTTTTAGAGATTTTTTCGGCTAATGCGACATTGGATCTGCCGGAAAAAATTTTGAAGTTGCTGGCAGCCATTATAAATCCATGCTAAATTCGCAAAAACAGAATCAAAATATAAAGAAATAGGTTAGGCAAGTCAATAAAAAGAAGGTATAATATTTTTCAACTAGCTCTTCTTTTTGCGGAAAAGGAATATAATTACAACTAAAAGTACGAATCCTGAAAGAATATAGATCCAGTAAGGAGTTTCCTTCAGTTTGTAGGGGCGGAATGTAACCGAAATAGTTTTCCCGCTGCCGATTTCCGAAAGTTTATACTGCCAAATTAAATTTCTTCCTTCGGTTTTTACCGCATTATGAGTAATTATATCGCCGGAAAACTTATATTTATATATAACCTCATAAGCGCCTTCGTCAAATCCGAAGCCCGTTGCAAAAGGCTGAATGAATTCCGAAAATATTTTTTGTCCGGCAGCTCCGTCTTTTAAGGAAAACTTCGAATCCTTAAAGGCTTTTGTTTTGTTCAAAGAGTCAATATGAGTGAATGAAAGCTCTACAGCTGCATGAATTGTAGTATCGGAGGAATCCGTAAAAACTTCAATATTTTCGATAGTGCTGTAAGGTGATGAAAAGCCGTTTTTTATGGAATCGGGATTGAAAATGCCGATTCCCATTTTATCGAGCATGGCTGAACCTTCAATGCTCGGCAAAGGCATCCAGTAGCTAATAGCCATTTTTCCCGACCCGTCAGGGTATAACTGCACATCCTGTATATAATTTAAACAGCCTGTAAAAAAGACGGAAATCAAAAGGACTGAAACTATATTTTTCAAAATGTATCTAATTTAGTAACGAGAAAACTATTGACGAAAGTTAATGAAGTATCC
>JBLNGL010000334.1:0-5149 GCA_050264735.1 Ignavibacteria bacterium
TTATATTTTAAAAGGATATTTATTACCATTTAAAAAACAAGGAAATTTATATGAAAAAAATAGTTATAATTTCCATTTTGTTATTGATTCCGGGGATTAATAAAGCACAATTTTTTTCAGGGAACCCGCTTGCTCACACTTATTCAATTGTTGCAAGGGATCCTGAAACGGGCGAAATTGGTGCGGCTGTTCAGTCTCACTGGTTCTCAGTAGGTTCCGTCGTTATTTGGGCTGAAGCAGGAATTGGAGCTGTCGCTACTCAGTCCTTCGTAAATGTCTCATTCGGAATCAGAGGGCTTGAACTTCTAAAATCGGGATTAACTCCGCAGCAGGTTGTTGATACTTTAATATCTTCAGATGAAGGGAGAGAGTTCCGTCAGCTTGCTGTAATTGACGTAAAAAATAAACCTGCTTCTTATACAGGAAAAAATTGTATTCCATCTGCAGGCAACATTATTGGGGATAATTTTTCAGTCCAGGCTAATTTAATGCTGAATGATAAAGTATGGCCCGCAATGGAAAAAGCATTTCGTGAAGCAAAAGGTCCCTTAGCCGAAAGAATGATCGCCGCGCTTGAAGCCGCAGAGAATGAAGGAGGAGATATCAGGGGAAAACAGTCTGCTGCAATAGTAGTGGTAAAAGGGAAATCGACCGGTAAGGTATGGGAGGATCGTTTAATCGATTTGAGAGTTGAAGACAATCCTGATCCGGTTGCAGAATTGAAACGCCTGCTTAAAGTCCACCGGGCTTATGACCACATGAATGCAGGAGACCTTGCGGTTGAAAAAGGAAATATGGAACTGGCAATGAAGGAGTATTCCGCTGCAGAAAAAATGTTCCCCGAAAATGAAGAGATGAAATACTGGCATGCGGTAACGTTAGCCAATAATGGAAAAGTGGAAGATTCCCTTCCGTTATTCAAAGAAGTCTTTTCTGCAAATGAAAATTGGAGGACTTTAACTTCGAGACTGCCTAAGGTAAAATTGTTAACTGTTTCCGAAGAACATTTAAATAAAATTTTATCAGTTAAATAAATTTTTATGCAGATATGACAGATTTTCGAAATCTGTCATATCTGAATTGAACAGATTTCGGAAATCTGTCATATCTAAGGACTGACGGTTGAAAGTAAAGGAGGCAAAAAAAATGCGGCTTAATTGTTCAATGAAAGGCATGTTATTATCCCTTTTAAGCTTATTTATTTCGGGAAATTCATTGAGTCAAATTCAAAATGGAAATGAAATGATTAAACCTCCCAGGGCAGAGAAGATAAAAAAAGAATTAACGATTCACGGGGATACAAGGATTGATAACTATTACTGGCTGAAAGAACGTGATAATCCAAAAATTATTAATTACTTAATTGCCGAGAATAATTATACGGATTCAGTTTTAAAGGATGTAAATCCGCTGCGCAGCAAATTATTTAACGAGATTATAGGAAGAATTAAACAGGAGGACCAGTCGGTTCCTTACCGAGATAACGGATATTTTTATTATACAAGATATGAGGAAGGAAAGGAATATCCTGTATACTGCAGGAAGAAAGATAACTTGGATTCTCCCGAAGAAATAATGCTAAATGTAAATGAGATGGCCATGGATTATAATTATTACAGTGTAGTCGGTTTAAACATAAGTCCAGATAATAATATCTTGGCCTTCGGAGTAGATACTTTGAGCAGAAGAATTTACGATATATTTTTTAAAAATCTTAAAACAGGAGAAATTTTTTCTTATAAAATACCGAATACTACGGGAGCTTCAACATGGGCTAATGACAGCAGGACTCTATTCTATTCAGTAAAAGATCAGACCCTTCGATCTTACAAAATAATGAAGCACATTTTTAATACTTCAGCAAATGATAAGACCGTTTATGAAGAAACAGACGACACTTATGGGACTTATATCTATAAAACCAAATCTAAAAAATTCCTGGTAATCGGATCCTACAGCACTTTATCGGCAGAATATAGAATCTGCAGTGCCGATAATCCTGACTCTGATTTTAAAATATTTAATCCCCGCGAAAAAGAACATGAATATTCCATAGAGCATCTCGGGGATAAATTTTATATAGTTACAAACTATCAAGCAAAAAACTTCAGGCTGATGGAAACTCCTCTTGAAAAAACTTCCAAAGAAAACTGGAAAGAAGTTATACCTCACAGGGATGATGTGCTGCTTGAAGGAATAGAAGTTTTCAAAAATTTTCTTGCGGTTGAAGAAAGGAAGGACGGGCTGACCAATCTCCGGATTATCAGCTGGAAAACCGGTGCTGATCATTATCTTGATTTCGGCGAAGAAGCTTATGTTGTTTATTCTTCGGTAAACCCTGATGTTGATACGGATATTTTAAGATTCGGCTATTCATCTTTAACCACGCCTCCGTCAACCTATGATTACAATATGGTGACGAAAGAAAAAACCCTTCTTAAACAGGAAGAAGTAGTCGGCGGCTACAATCCCGGTGATTATTTGTCTGAAAGGTTATATGCTGAAGCTGAAGACGGGACTAGAATACCGATCTCTTTAGTCTACAAGAAAGGGATAAAAAAGGAGGGGAAAAACCCGCTGCTTCTATACGGCTATGGTTCCTATGGAATAAGCACCGAACCCTATTTTAATTCCGTGAGGTTAAGCCTGCTCGACAGGGGATTTATCTATGCAATAGCTCATATACGGGGCGGGGAGGAATTGGGAAGAGCCTGGTATGATGACGGAAAGTTATTAAAAAAGAAAAACACTTTTACCGATTTCATTGCTTGTGCGGAACATTTAATAAGTGAAAGGTATACGGACGAAGAGAGGCTCTTTGCTTTGGGGGGAAGCGCCGGCGGACTGCTTATCGGTGCAGTTGTAAATTTGCGTCCCGATTTATTTAAAGGAGTCGTCGCTGCAGTCCCTTTCGTTGATATTGTTACTACCATGCTGGATGAGAGCATTCCTCTGACAACCGGAGAGTACGATGAATGGGGTAATCCCAATGAAAAAAAATATTACGATTATATTCTGTCATATTCACCTTATGATAATGTGCAGGCAAAAAATTATCCCAATTTACTAGTCATAGCAGGACTTCATGATTCTCAGGTCCAGTATTGGGAACCGTCAAAATGGGTGGCTAAGTTAAGGGATATGAAAACCGATAATAACCTTCTGCTCTTATCAACGGATATGGAGGCGGGGCACAGCGGCGCATCCGGCAGATTTAAAAAATTCAAAGATACCGCATTGGAATACGTATTTATGCTGTATTTAGCGGGAATAACAAAGTAAAAAGGAAAAAGTAAAAAGGAAAAAGTAAAATTGACCAGCAGAGAGATATGACAATTTTAGAACTCTGTCATATCTGATTTTAGAACGGAAAATCTTCCTTATAATCTATTTTTTGCTCGATTTTTTCCTTGGGAGGAATTTTTGCTGTCAGATGAATCGGATTTCCTTCAACATAAATTGATTTGTAAGGTTTAGTCGGGCATGCATGTTCGCAGGCGCCGCAGCCTGTACAGTATTCATCTCTCACTTCCGGCAAATGAAGATTCTTCTTGGGATTATTTTCAGGAATGTATGGAATCATTCTTACTGCTTTTGTTGGGCAATGTTCCGAACATGCACCGCAGTCAGTGTTCTCTGTGAAAACTACGCAGTTTTCTTTTATAAATTTTGCTTTGCCAAGCTGGATTAGTTTTTTATTTTCAACTTGAATGGGAAGAATTGCCCCGGTGGGACAAACCTCAGTGCAAGCTGTGCATTCATAATTGCAGAAATTGGTTGAGTAATCCATTACAGGCTGGAGAATTCCCAAAAATCCGTATTCCAAAAATGAAGGCTGAAGAACCTGCGTAGGACATGCACTGATACATAAATGACATGCAGTGCATGAATCTGTAAAATGCTCCAGAGTTTTTGAGCCGGGAGGAGTTACAGGGTTCAACCTGTAAACAGGAATTTTACTCTCTTTTGTCGGCTTGATTTTAATTTGCGCTAAGCTGAATCCGGTAAGACTGAAAACCGAAATAACTGATTTTTTTATGAAATCCCTTTTCTTAATGTCAATCTCCGGATTCTGATCTTTAATTATTCTTTTTGATTTTGCTCGGACAAATCTTACTTTATCTTTAGGACATACTGTAAAGCAGTCATAACAGCCTATACATCTGGTAAAGTCTATCTCTTTGCTGCTTTTGTCAATACAGCCGGCTTTACAGGCTCTCTCACACAATCTGCATCCCCTGCAGCTTTCACTTTCTGCAGAAATTTTATAAAAAGAAAATTTTGAGATAAACCCCAGAAGAGCTCCGACCGGACAAATTGTATTGCAGAAAAGTCTCCCGTATTTATAAGAAAGGAAAGCAACAACAGCTAAAAAGATAATTGGATAAATAATGCTGATTAATTGTATCCCCTTGAATTCTGCCGGGTAAATCAGATAAACATTTAAATTCTCCAATGCGGATGCCGCAGAATTGTTTGCTGAGATCACAACAGGCTTGATTAACAGAGAAAAGATTTTTCCGAAATTGCTGTAAGGGTCCAATAAATTCAGAAGAAGTATGAATCCTGCGATTATTGATATGATGGTCAGAGAAAGAATTGAATACCTGAGAATATTGTAAGGTTTTGAATAGCTGAAATATTTTTTCTTGTTTATCTTTTTACTTAAAAAACCGATGATGTCCTGAAGAGTTCCCAATGGACAGATAGTTGAGCAATATACTCTTCCGAATAAAAAAGTCAGAACAATTACAACAATAAATCCTATGGAAGCTAAAGCAAAAAAATTAAAAAACTTTAGAGCGGAGGGGACAAACTGCAGGAAGAGAATATAAGAAGAAAACCGCGTGACAAATTTTGAGTCAGGAGTAAAATTTAAAAAAAGAAAAGCAGTTAAGAGAAAAATAAAAAGGGAAATAAAAACTCTTAACTTCTTCAGGTGCGAAAGACGGAACCCTCCTTTTTTAAATAAGCTTACCTTTAAGCTTTTCATCCTTTACATCTTAATCCTGTTTATCGAGAGCTTGGAAAGATCTTTAATTCCTATTTTCATTTCATCTGCTATCTTAATATAAGAAATTTCATCCGGTTCAATGCCGAATAATTTTGCGGCGGCGGCGTCCCCGGCTAAAATATCCGTTGTTATGAT
>JBLNGL010000335.1:0-3553 GCA_050264735.1 Ignavibacteria bacterium
GAATTCATATCCCGGGTGATGATTTTGATTTTAATACTCTTCAAACTGCCCAGGCCTTGGGAGATTACCGTTCATTGGCAAATAAAAACCGGAAAGTAATACGAATCCATCTGGGAAATAAAATTGATCAGAATCTGAAAAGAATTGAGAAGCTGATAGGAGGATGAGGTGGATGATGGATGATGGAAGATGGAAAATGTAAGGGCGACAGAGAAATTAGAAATCAAGGTGGTAATAACAGTTTAGGAAAATATTCAAAAGAATGTTCAATCCTCAATATACAATGTTCAATTATTAATTTTCGATATAGTTTTATAAACAATTATTAATTGAATATTGATAGTTGAACATTGAGAATTTTTTGAAGAACTAAATTGAGCTTAAAACGAAAAAACAAATCTTTGAAAATTTCTTAGCTCCGGAGGAGCGAAATATTTATAAAAGAAAGACCAAACAAAAAATATTAAGCCCCGTAGGGGCGGCACAGAAATTAGAATCAAAGGATAGCATTAACATTTTAGAAAAATATTCAATGTTCAATTCTCAATAAGCAATTTTCAATATAATTTTTAATAATTATGAATAGAACATTTAGCGAAAACTCAGCTGAATGGGAGATATGAAAATGGATAATCAAAGAACCGTTGCAGAAGAATCCAAAATTAAAAATGATTTAAAAATGAAAACTGATCCTTTTGAGGTAAAGCAAAAGGGAATAGTAAAAGGAGAGCCCCCTGCCCATTGTATAATTGTTATATTCGGCGCATCAGGAGATTTGACACACCGGGAGCTGATCCCTTCCCTCTTCTCCCTTAACTGCCTGAATCTCCTGCCGAAATATTATGCGATAATCGGCTTCGCAAGGAGAGACTACAGCGACGAAAGTTTCCGCAATGAAATGAAAAATGCCACAAAGAAAAATAAGGAATGCAAGGAAGACCTGTGGAATAAGTTTGCAGCTAATCTTCATTATGTAAGAGGAGACTTCAACGATCTTAAATCTCCCGGCTACAAAGATCTACGTGAAAAAATATTGAAGCTGCAAGAGGAACTTAAAGTTGATGATAATGTATTATTTCATCTCGCTACTCCGCCTGAATCTTATGGACTTATAATTAAAGGTCTGAACGAATCTTCGCTTGCAAAAGGTAAATCCGGCTGGAGAAGAATTATAATTGAAAAACCTTTCGGCAGCGATGAAAAATCCGCAAAAGAGCTTGACCATGAAATTCATAAAGTATTTCAGGAGGAACAGATATTCCGTGTTGATCATTTTTTAGGCAAGGAAACAGTGCAGAACATGCTCGTCTTCAGGTTTGCTAATCCGGGCTTTGAGCCGATCTGGAATAGAAACTATATAGACAATGTTCAGATAACTGTCGCCGAGGAGATAGGTATTGGAACAAGAGGAAATTTTTATGAGAAGACCGGAATACTGCGCGATATGGTTCAGAATCATCTTCTTCAGCTTTTATGCATGACAGCTATAGAGCCGCCGGTTCATTATAATGCAAACGCTTTAAGAATGGAAACCTGGCAGGTGCTTGAATCGATCTGTAAAATTAATGTTGAAAAGGATACTGTCCTTGGTCAATATGGAAAAGGAATAATAGACGGAAAAGAAGTCCCCGGCTACCGTGAAGAAAATAATGTTTCCAAGGAATCAACTACTCCGACTTTTGCAGCATTAAAGCTCACACTGGATAACTGGCGCTGGTCGGGTGTTCCTTTTTATCTCCGTACCGGAAAAAGGTTGAAGAAAAAAATAACCGAAGTATCGATCAAGTTTAAGCCTACTCCACACTTAATGTTTCCGGTAGACGGACAAAAAAAGCTCAACCCGGGGAGTGTGGTTTTCCGGCTCCAGCCGAATGAAGGAATTATTTACACATTTATTGCAAAACAGCCCGGGGCAGAATTAAAACTGCAGCCGGTAAATTTAAATTTCGAATACGCAAGCACATTCGGAATTGATGAACCTCCGAGCGCTTATCAATGGCTGCTCTTTGATGCAATGAAAGGAGATCAGACTCTTTTCCCAAAATCCGACTGGATCACCAAAGCCTGGTCTGTACTCGATCCTATTATAAAAAAATGGGAAGAAAAACCCTGGTCAAAACTGCCTAATTATAAAGCCGGATCATGGGGGCCTGCGGAGGCAGCCGAATTGCTCAAGCGTAATGATATGGAGTGGAACTTAGTTTAAACTTCTAATGCATCTTGAAATTCTAATTTCAAACTAAATAAATATTAAGATGAACGATTTAACCCGTTCTTCAGAAAAAAAACAATTCGATTCTATAATTATCGGAACCGGACAATCAGGAAAGCCTTTGGCATTATTCCTAGCAGGCGAAGGAAAAAAAGTTGCCGTTATTGAACGCGGCGATGTAGGCGGTTCATGCATTAATTACGGATGCACTCCTTCCAAAACTATGGCTGCAAGTGCAAAAGCAGCATATATGACAAAACGTTCAAAAGAATATGGAATTAATATCCGCAGTTTCAAGGTTGATTTAAAAAAAATAATCAAAAGAAAAAATGAAGTAGTAAAGGAATTCCGGGAAAGCGGCGAAGAGAGTCTGAAGAAAAATAAAAATGTAACATTCATAAGAGGTTCGGCAAGTTTTATAAATAGAAATACTGTAGCGGCAAATAAAACAGACGGGAAAAATTCTGAGCTTTCTTCAGAAATCATTTATATAAATACAGGCGGAAGACCTAAAATTCCTTCAATTCCCGGTTTGGATAAAATAAATTATCTCGATTCAACTTCAATAATGGAATTGAAAGAAGTTCCGGCACATCTTTTAGTTTTGGGCGGCGGCTATATAGGGATGGAATTCGGACAAATGTTCAGACGTTTCGGATCGAAAGTGACAATTGCTGAGCATGGAGATCAGCTGCTGAAGCGAGAGGATAAAGATATAGCTGATGAAATAAAAAAGATATTTGAGGAAGATGGAATAAAAATCCTGCTGAATAAAGAAGCAGCCAAGATAGAAAAGAAGCCGGAAGGAAAAATAAAAGTATATTTTAAAGATGAAGGGAGCATTTCCGCAACTCACCTGCTTATTGCTGCCGGGCATACTCCGAATACGGAGGATCTTAATCTTCCGGCAGCGGGAATAGAAACAGACAGTTCCGGGTACATTAAGGTTGATGAATATCTCCGGACAAATGTAAAAGGGATATTTGCACTGGGAGATGTTAAGGGGGGACCGGCATTCACTCATATTTCTTTTGATGATTTCAGAATTATAAGGAATAATTTGAACACACCCTGTTCGGCTTCAGCTGAAGGGAGATTTGTTCCATATGTTGTTTTTATCGATCCCCAGCTGGGAAGAATCGGATTAAATGAAAAAGAAGCAGGAAAACTTGGAAAAAAATTCTTTACTGCAGAAATGCCGATGAGCTACGTTGCGCGTGCAATCGAATCAAATGAAACTAAAGGATTAATGAAAATCATTATTGATCCGGAAACTGAAACAATTTTAGGCTGTTCTGTTTTAAGAATGGAAGGGGGAGAAATACTGGCCATGATTCAGAT
>JBLNGL010000336.1:0-2578 GCA_050264735.1 Ignavibacteria bacterium
GCTGCAAAAAATTTTAATGAGAGGGAATCCCTGGTTTCAAAATTTATTTTAATAAAATCTTCCGAAGGTGCAAATTCGGCTGCTTCTTTAAACTCGAATTTGTACACAGGCTCGGTCACGGAAGCTTCATCGTTCATGTAAAAGCTCAAGGCATTATGAGAAAGCAAATCATATAGTGTCGGACGTAAATATGCGTCCTTAGAATTGAAATAAACTATAACTTCCTTGAATTGCTCAATCGGTATAACCTTAAGACTGTCGTCTTTCTCCAGAGACAATTGATACTGCTTAATAAGTTCTTTAATAAGATGCGGAAGGTCCCAGGTCTGGAAATCATCATTATCAAAATTTACTGTTTCAGTTCTATTCTGGAATCTGTAGCGGTTATAAGTATAATACTGCCAATAAATCTGCGCCAGGATAGATCGGAATATTGCATTCGAGGGGAAAGACGAGCTGTCGATCTGGTTCTTAACTTCAGTTATGATTTTCTGATGGCTTTCTTCTTCAGTATAGTTTGTAAACTTCAGCTTGTGAATAAAAGACTTGATTATCTGCGGCTGGTTGTTTTCTTTTTTTGCAGAATTATAGATCTGTTCAACAACTTCAAGCGCCGAACGCGTAAGTCCCTTGCTTTGAAGCGAATCTACTTTATGCCATGCAGTATTATAATCATCCCCGGAAGATAGCGAGACGGAAATTCTATCCCCGTTTTGCCTGGGGGAAAAAACAATGAATGAAAATAATGTTGAGCATAAAACAAGGATTGATAGAAGAGCAAATTTATTTGACATTCATATTCTCCCTTTATAAAAGATTTTTTCGGAGCATTTAAAACTCCAAAGATTTTTACTTGGAAAAGAAAAGCATGTTCCTGAAAAGTCATTATGATTTTTACAATTTTTGCATAAAAATTGAATTTTATTAAAATTTTTTAAGATTTAAAATAAAGATTAATAATCCAACGGAAAATTTATAAGGAAGGAATAAAAATTATGTATCCCTAAAATAGGAAAGGTTACAGCTTAGAATCAGAGCTTTAACTAAGTTTTCTTTTAACTTATATTAAATTAATTAAAGAATCGAGCTGAAGAGGTAAAGAATAACCAGAAGAAGTGATACCAAAAAATAAATTGAAAGCCCCTCCCCCGGATTTCTCTGCTCGAATAATTTTATTTCAGCATTTCTTTTCACAGCATCACTCCCAATAATCAAATACCTTTTAAATAATTAAAACCGGATTATCAACACAGCTTTTAGATTACTAGAACATAAAAGATAATTTTTTATTTAAGTATGTTTTGAATCACTACTGTTTTATAAATACAAATATATAGACGAGTAAGGGAACCGAAAAAAATCATTTTATTAATCTATTTTGGCAGAATATAACAGACAGATCAGTTGAAAAAACGGAGAAATAGCTGTGATTAAAGCTAATCGAGGTATTTTTTTAGGGATTAAGCAGGGGAGGTTAAAAGTTCAAATGATTACGATGCTGTATAATGGGTCATTCTTCCTCGTCATCTTGTTTCTCTTCCATCGGCAGACCAAAATCTTCGGCGCAGTTCATATTAGCTTGTGATAACTCGAGGAGTATTTTGAATTCTCTTACAATCAACCTTGAAATTTCTCTATGAAAGTCTTCATCCAGCTTTTTTAATTCTTCCTGATTATTTATTCTCCTGTAAAACTTTCTCTTAGACTGAATAATCTCAAAAAGTTCTACCGAGAGGTCTTCATAATAGGAACTCTGGTTAAGGAAAATATTTATCGGTATATACATTCTTTCTCCGAAACTTTCATATTTAATTGTTTCCATTAAAAAACAATTCTAGTGCCATTATTTGGGAGAGGCTTTGATACATAAAATTTGGAGTGCAGAATTAGAAAAGCAGGTAAAATTTTCAAATATTAACAAATTGAAAGGTTAGTTTAACCGAAGCTTTAACAGGTTTAAATTCTTAAAAATTAGAATTTTATTCAATATGTTTAAAATAAAAAAGCCCCGCCTGGACGGGGCAATTAAAATTATAAACCTCAAGAAACGTTTATGAATTTTCTATTTCCTTTTTTGGTTTCAAACTTTACTATTCCGTCTGCTACAGCAAACAAAGTATCATCGCTCCCTTTTCTGACATTTAGGCCGGGATGAAATTTTGTTCCTCTCTGTCTTACCAGAATATTTCCGGCGATCACATGCTCACCGCCGAATTTTTTAACTCCCAGGCGCTGTGCATTGCTGTCTCTTCCGTTCCTTGTAGAGCCTTGTCCTTTTTTATGAGCCATTATAAAATCTCCTTATTTAATGCTCCGGAATCCCGGTAGCTTATCCTATTTTTGTTATTTCAATTCTTGTCAGCTGCTGCCTGTGCCCACGGTTTTTTCTATATCCTGTTCTTCTCTTTTTTTTGAATACATGAATTGTATCATCTTTTACATGTTCAAGAATTTTCGCCGAAACCTTTATTCCATCGACAAAAGGAGCACCAATCTTAACTCCGTCATCTGCTGAATAAAGAAGCACTTTATCCAGAGTAATATCGGAATTTACTTCATCCTTTAACCGCGGGACATA
>JBLNGL010000337.1:0-3457 GCA_050264735.1 Ignavibacteria bacterium
CCTTCCGATGATGTTACAATACTCGTCGTAAAAAGGACATTGTAATTCCTTCATGAAATGCCTGAAGAATCTTTAAAAAGATTGCGTCGAAATATTATCACTCACAATAGTATTCACCCAATTCCCATTTAAGCGGATTATTTTGAATATACTCTCTTATGCGGTATAAATCTTTTTCATTTCTGATTATATGATCATAAAACCGGGATTGCCAGGAAAAAGATTTTATGTTATTAAGATGAATTCTTTTTGTACACGCTCCTTTAAATCCTCTTATTATATTTGAAAGATTATTCGTTACCTTATGTTGAGACGCATGGCCATGCGTCTCTACAATCCCATGCGTCTCTACAAATTCACATCCTTCAATAATTATGATACCGTGAAAATGGTTGGGCATTACAACAAAATAATCCAAATCAACCTTTTTCCTAATTCCCTTTGTTTTTAACCACTCTTCTTTTACAATCTTTCCGGCTTCATTCAAAATCATTTCACCATTTTCAACCTTCCCGAAAAAACATTTCATATTTTTGGTACAGATTGTAACATAATACCACCATGGTGCAGAATAATCCCAATTCTCTAACCGTGCTGATTCAACCCGGTACTTGTTTCTGAATAATTTCATAAAATAATTTTACTGCAGGAATAAAAGGAGATTTGTTCTCCCCAAGGCCTTTAAATATTAATATTAAAAATAAACAAAAGTGTAATTAAAGAAAGGAAAGATGGACGAATGAAGAAAGCAGCATAACCGTTTTAACGGTTTACATCTACCTTATGCTTAAGAATAAACTCCTCATACTCTTCACAAAAATTCTTAAACTTATGGTGTTCTTTCTGATTACTTATATATTCCGCTACTTTGTCGACCTGCGATTCAGAAACTGAGAATGCCGCATAACCTCTACCCCAGGAAAATTTTCCATGTAAAAGCCTCTCTTGATTTATGTAATGCGATGAAGCTCCTTTCAACAGTTTAACGCATTCTTCTACAGTCATATTTGTTGGTAATTCAACCAGCACATGAACATGCTCGGGATTAACATAATTTATTCTCATAAATAATCCTTTGTCTTTTGAGTAATTAAAAAGGAATGCCGAGACAGTTTTGGCGGTTTCAGCAAATAGCAGTTTATCTCTATTTAATGTTTCCCAAATTATATGAAGCCAGATTTTTGTATAAGAATGAAGGGACATAATTTTCCTCCTATATTTGGTTTCAAAAAATATTAAGATTAGCAAAATGTTAAAACAGTTATAAAGAGTTTATCGGTTTTTTCTATCACCTGACTGAAGTCAGGTGTTAACTTTTGATTGGGAAATGTTAACATCTAGAATGGAAATTTTAACACCTAACTTTAGTTAGGTGTATAGATGAAGCAAAGAAGCAGCATAACCGTTTTAACGGTTTATAAGAATGGCAGCAACGGATTCTAATGCTAGTGAACTTAAGCCGAAGCTCTCCCCATTTTCAGGTAAACCCGTTTATACTGCCTGAAGCTGACAAGCTTCTTCTGATTTTCATCCCAAAGACCAAGAAGAAGACTTTTCAAACTTTTGCGCAGTGTTAATTCAACAGCGGTATTTTGAAGTTCCGGATTTTCTTTGTGGCATTTTTCAAGCATATAATTTGGTATTCTCGGGCTAAGGTGATGGATATGGTGAAACCCGATATTCCCGGTAAACCATTGCAGCACTTTCGGCAGCTTGTAAAAAGAGCTTCCGCTCAGCGCCGCGTAAGTATAATCCCAGTTTTTATTATCCGTCCAGTATGTATCCTCAAACTGGTGCTGTACAAAAAAAAGCCAGATACCCGCCGAGGATGAAATGATTGTAATCGGAAGCTGAATGAGAAGAAAAGCTTCCAGTCCTGCAAGCCAGATTAATAATCCGGACAAACCGGCAATTACAAGACTCGTCATGTAAACACTCAGACTGTACATTTTTAATTTTTTTTCACGGGGAGACGGGAACCTGTGAACAATTAAAAATAATATTGAGGGAAAAATGACAAATAATATTATAGGATTCCTGTAAAGCCGGTATTTAATTTTTCCCCAGCGCGACTGCCGCATGTACTCATTTACAGTCATTGTATAAATATCGCCTGTGCCGCGTTCTTCGAGATTGCCGGCGCTTGCATGGTGAATCGCATGCTTTTTTCTCCAGTAGTAATAAGGGGTAAGTGTAAATATGCTGCAGAATAATCCGCATAAATCATTTGCCCGTTTTGAATTGAAGAAGGAGCCGTGTCCGCAGTCGTGCTGAATAATAAAGAGTCTGATAGTAAAGCCTGCGGCAGGGAAAGCCAGCAGCAATGTTAAGAGGATGCTGTAATCAAGTGCAAACAGCATCAGGATCCAGATCATCACAAAGGGGATAAATGAATTGCATAGCTGCCAGATGCTTTTCCCTGTATAGGATTTTTGATATTTGGATACCAGGTTTTTCCAAACCTGCGGTGCGGAGATTGAATTTATTATGCTCATTAGGATAGAAGATTTAACGTAGTTTATGATAAAAAGCTTACTGCAAAATAGAGAAAATTAAACCTGTTCAATGTACAAACAGGCACAGCGGTTTATTAATAACTAAAATTACTTAAATGAAAGATTAGAAGTTTGCCTTAATTAAATACACCAAAGATATAATATATATCCATTCTTGACTGCAATATTCCCGGTAGACGGATCGGTCTAAAAATCTAAATTTTATTTATCATTACAAGTTGTTAATTTTTTTAAATGAATTTTATTCCATCTTACATAAGATTATTAAACAGCGGCGAACTATACAGAAGGTCTGAAGCGGCTTATAAAAACCTGCTTTCATGTTCAAGCTGCCCGCGCAATTGTAAAGTTGATCGTGTAAATGGTGAATATGGAATTTGTACAAGCGGACATTTACCTGTTGTATCATCTTACACTCCTCACTTTGGAGAAGAACCCGTTTTATCAGGGACAAGAGGTGCCGGCAATATTTTTTTCGGGAACTGCAACTTAAAATGCATTTACTGCCAGAACTGCGAGATAAGCCAGAATCCGGAAGCAGAAAGAAATAACGAAGTTAGTCACGAACGATTAGCTGAAATAATGATTGAACTTCAGTATAAAAACTGCCGCAATATCGGACTTGTTTCACCATCACATTTTTCTGCGGCAATTCTAAAATCAATTTACCTTGCTGCAGAAAAGAAGCTCAATCTCCCGATTATTTATAATACTAACGGGTATGATTCTGTTGAAATGTTAAAACTCTACGACAGTGTTGCGGATATATATCTGCCTGATTTTAAATACGGCAGCAGCGAATATGCAAAAAAATATTCGCTGGTTGATAACTACTTTGAAAAAGCAAAAGAAGCGGTAAAAGAAATGTTCCGGCAGGTCGGCGATGAGCTTGTTTATGACGGCGACATGGTTGTAAGAGGATTGATAATACGCCACCTGAT
>JBLNGL010000338.1:0-3276 GCA_050264735.1 Ignavibacteria bacterium
TTTCATTTTTTCTTTCATGGGCTGCTGCAGTACCGTTTATTCCGCCGGGAAAGGACAGGGGAGTTTTCATCCAGGGAAGCTTCAGGGGAAATTTTGCAATAATAGGTCTTGCAATAATTGCTAATGTGCTTGGTACAGAAAGTCTTGGAAAGGCATCGCTTCTAGTGGCTGCAGTCATTCCGGTTTATAATGTACTTTCAGTCATCGTTCTCACTGCATCATTGAGAACTGAAAAGAATGTAAACTTCAAGAGCACTTTTTTGGAGATACTTAAAAATCCGCTGATCATTGCGGTAGTTATAGCTATTCCGTTCTCTCTTCTTAAAATTCATATTCCATACACACTATTGAAAACAGTAGGATACCTTTCTGCTCTTACTCTTCCCCTTGCGTTGATCGGAATAGGCGGATTCATGAGTTTTTCAGGGTTGAAAAAAGATTCAGGAATTGTTATTTATTCAACAGTTTTAAAACTTGCAGTAATTCCCTTTATTGCAACGTACGCTGCTTATCTTTATGGCTTCCGGGGTGAAAATTTAGGGATGATCTTTATTTTGTTTGCATGCCCTACGGCAGTAGCAAGCTTTATAATGGCTGAAGCAATGGGCTTAAACGGCAAGCTTGCCGGAAATATTTTGCTTTTAACCACATTCGGCTCTGTATTAACAATCACTTTAGGTCTATTTATACTGAAGGAGTTCGGTTTGATCTAAACTTTTCTTCCATAATATTTTTAGATTTAAAAAAATATTTGGTTCATTTAATCCTTTAAAGGAGAGTCATAATGAATTTCTTAAAAAACTACCTGATAATTTTATTAAGCATTTCTTTTTTCTTAATTGACTGCAGTACTGTACCGATAACAGGGAGAAAGCAGCTGAATTTAATCCCTACGAGTGAAATGCTTGCAATGAGCTTTCAGCAGTATGATCAATTCCTGAAAGAAAACAAAATAAGCAGCAATGCCGAGCAGACTGCGATGGTAAAGGATGTGGGGCATAAGATCGCCAATGCCGTGGAGAAATTTCTTAGAGATCACGACATGGCAGCAGAAATAAAAAATTATAAATGGGAATTCAACCTTATTGAAAGCCAGGAAGTAAATGCTTGGTGCATGCCGGGCGGCAAAGTTGTTTTTTATACCGGTATTTTGCCCGTAACTCAGACTGAAGCCGGCATTGCCGTCGTTATGGGTCATGAAATAGCACATGCAGTTGCAGAACATGGCAACGAAAGAATGAGCCAGTCCTTAATAGCTGAGTTAGGCGGAGTCGCACTTTCTGAAGCTGTAAAGAGTGAGCCAGCCCAGACGCAGCAGCTATGGATGGCGGCTTACGGACTCGGAGCTACAGTGGGTGTTCTTTTACCTTTCAGCAGAACACAGGAGAGCGAATCGGACCGGCTCGGATTAATTTTTATGGCAATGGCAGGATATAATCCTCAGGAAGCAGTAAATTTCTGGAAAAGAATGGCGGCACAGAAAGGCGGAAATGCACCGCCGGAGTTTTTAAGCACTCACCCGGCAGATGATACCAGAATAAAGGATCTTCAGAATGAGATCCCGGAAGCTATGAAATATTATAAGGGAAATTAGTTTAAGAGTCTTTTTCGAGCCGGATTAAATTCCGGCTTGTCTGTTTCTGTCTGCCCAGTAACCCCAGGCTACAATAATCCAGAGAGAAAGACCTGCTGCTCCTATTGATTTTACGTCCGGAGGCGGAGGGCCGAATGCATTTAAAAGATATACTGCAGTTAGAAATATCATCAGTCCCCAGAAAAGTATATTCCCTTTTTTGTTTTTAGCCTTTGTTGATTTAAAATAAAAGTACGCTCCGGCTGCGAAAATAAATCCTTCAATCATTAAAGTCAGCCAGAATGAATTCCATAAACTCAATCCGGCCTTAGTTTCATTTGAGAATGTTAAAGGGAGATCGGGCCTGTGAGTAATTAAATCAAGTATCCAATGGCTCATTACAAGCAGGCCCAGTAAAACGGCAGCTTTATAGTTTTTCTTAATCAGGAAGTAAACTAAACCAAATCCCGCAGACCAGATTAAAACCGCTAGAAAGCTGTGCGAAAAGGGATAATAAATAAAATTTAAAGGGGTAAATTCGGTATTCCCCGGATCAATTAATACTTCTTCAATCCCAAGCAGCAGGAAGACCGGCCAGATTAAATCAATAAATTGGGCGGCTAAAAAAAGAGTACCGAGTGAAGGCCTGTTATCGATTTTCTTTGCTGCTAGTCCAAGCCCGAAATGTCCTATAAACATAATATTTCCTTTATCAATTAATTATGAAGAAGGACCGAGATTACTCAGCTAAAACATTTTCACCGGGCACCCATTTCAATTGCCAATCAGGATATTTGTCAAGGATTTCCTGCGGATCGTAAACATACCAAGCATATCCTGTTCTCCTTTCCCTTTCAACCTCCGACAAAGAATATACGGGCTTACCGTCCCGGTTGCAGAACAAAGGTCTATGGGTTTTAAGCTCATAGAACCTTGCCCATATTGGCGGTGCATCGGGATCCTTTACAACAATTCTATCTTCATCGGTGGAATGATATTGGTAATCAGTTTTAGGTGCACTGATGGTTTCAAATCTTATCCCGGAAATTTTAGAATTATTAAACCATTTAACGGCATTTTGAATTGAGTTAATAATTTTTTGATCCGGGTTTTTAATCTTCATTAAAAATTTAACTATCCCGGCACTTTCCATGTTTGATATAGAGGCCGGTTCGAAGGTTCTGGCACTGCGGGGCATAAAGTTATTGTTGTCGTGCTGCTGGCACCAGGCATTTAGTTGGCCGTTTTCTTTAATCTGGCATTTCAAAATGCAATCCAATCCTTTAGTGTAAGCCTGCTTAATTCTGTTTTTTAGCGAATCATCAGCAAACCTAAAATCTGCAGAGCCTTTTACAACATTATATAAAACATTCATAACGCCGATCATTGCACCATCATTAAATGTAATATATTTTCTATAGCCGCTTGTATCCGGATAAAACTGCGGGAATCCTCCGTTGGGATATTGTGCTTTCAAAATAAATTCAATCCCACTGATGCATCCTTCCTTGTATTTCTCCTCCCCGGTTGCCGAATATACTTTAGCCAGGTAAATGATCTGTGAATGTGTTGCACCGTTATAGAAAGTTGTATTGGTTTCGGTTTTTGCATTCAGTACCGCAAGTTTCTGCTCTTCCGTTAATACAGCCTGCATGTCGTAATTTTTGGGCCATCCGCCGTTATTTTTTTGAAACAAAAGAATA
>JBLNGL010000339.1:0-5427 GCA_050264735.1 Ignavibacteria bacterium
CTAAAATCTCCATCTGCACCTATTGCAGGAAGTAAACCTCCGTAAGATGCTTTAACATTCGATTCGAACGAGGAAATACTATTGGCGGATCTTTGCAGATCAGGATTTCTCTGCAAAGCAATATTTACGGCTTCATCTAGTTTTAAAAGATTTTGCGCATTGGAAAAACAGGCAAAGCATAAGACGCAGAAAAAGGAAAGGAAGATTCGCATTATTTTCTCCCGCTTAATTTGAAATTATTTTTAAAGAAAATGGAGTCAACTTTTAGTTTATGATCGTAAAATTACAGTAACTTAAGAATGATTTTTTATTTTTGATTCAAAAATATCCATTCCTAAATGTTTATATGAAATTAATGTATGAACGGTGAAATAATTACATGTGCGGTGAATAAAGGAAGAAAAAATTATTCAAAATTATCAATTTTCGGTTAAACTTTCCGATCATTATTTATAAAATTATCTTTAATCTTAAGCAGATATTGGTAAGCTTCCTCATAATTATTCCCAATTTTTCCGTCAAGGATTGCTTCCTCAATTGCCTTCTTTATCTCCCCTACTTTCTTTGACGGCGGAAGGTTGCAGACTTCCATTATAGTTTCCCCTCTTACCGGAGATTGGAATGCCTTCAATTTATCTTTCTCTTCAACCTCACGGACCTTATTCATTACCTTCTCATAGTTTTCCAGGTACTTTGCAACTTTTACAGGCTGCTTGCTGGTAATATCCGCACGGCACAAAGTAATTAAATCTTCAAGATCATCCCCGGCAGAAACAATAAATCTTCTTATTGCAGAATCAGTCACCTCCTCGGAAACAAGGGCAATTGGTCTCAAATGGAGGCGTACAAGTTTTTCAATATATTCGAGCTTTGAAAAAGGAAGCTTCAGCTTTTTGAAAACAGACTTCATCATTTTAGCCCCAATTTCTTCATGACCGTGGAAAGTCCAGCCCGTTCCCTCGACAAATTTTTTGGTTTGAGGTTTTGCAATGTCGTGAACTAGAGCAGCAAAACGCAGCCACAGATCTGAAGAAACTTTTGCCACATTATCAACCACCAGCAAAGTATGAAGAAAAACATCTTTATGATGAAAATCTTTTCTCTGCTCTATTCCAGCCATATCAGCAATTTCAGGAAATATTATTTTCATAACTCCGGAATCATATAAAAGCTTAAGTCCTATTGAAGGTTTTGAAGAAGCCAAAATTTTAAGAAATTCATCCGTAATTCTTTCCTGAGAAACGATTTTCAGTCTCTCTTTCATTTTAACTGCGGCATTCATAATTTCAATATCGACATGAAAATTAAGCTGAGAAGCAAACCTGAATGCACGCATTATCCTGAGAGGATCGTCATTAAAAGTAATTAAAGGATCTATCGGAGTGCGAATGATTTTCTTTTTAAGATCATCAAGTCCTTTAGTGATGTCAATTATTTCCCCGTAATTTTCTTCTTTTAAAGAAGCAGCAAGTGTATTTATTGTAAAATCCCTGCGGCTTATATCTTCTTCAAAAGTCCCGGCTGCAACTTCAGGTTTTCTGCTGCCGCTGGTGTATGATTCTTTTCTTGCACCGACAAATTCAAGATCAAAATCTTGATATTTAAAATGAGCGGTCCCGAAATTTTTGAATATCGCAATGTTTTTTATTCCGAGCTTCTCAGCCAATGCTGAAGCATAATCAGGCCCGTTTCCCATGACCAAAAAATCTATTTCCCCGCTTTCCCTTTTTAAAATCAGATCCCTGATAAAACCGCCGACAATAAAACTTTCAATCCCTAATTGCTCTGCAGTTTCTCCCGCAGCTTTTAAAAATTTGTATTTTGATAATTCCTGTTTCAGGTTCATTCAGATCAAGTTCAGATAAAGATAATTGGATAGTGAAAAATATAAAGGTAAAGCTTAAAATAAAACCGTGCAGGAAAAGTTCGAAAGGGAGCTGGTAATTAACCTTATGATTTAATATTTAAATTGGCGAGATTTCCAGCGCATACAAAATTCGTCCGATCATTCTTTAATATTCTCCTCCTGCCTGCTTCCCATTAAAACAGCAACAGGTTTTAAAGGATCGATATTGCTGAAAAGTATCTTCATAAAAGCAGCAATTGGAACGGCCAGAAACATTCCCACTATTCCCCAGATCCATCCCCAGAAAATTAACGAGAAAAGGACAAAAACCGGACTTAAATCCATGCGCCTTCCCAAATAATGCGGTTCAATGAAATTTCCGATAATATTATGCACAACGAGAAGCATTACGGTTAATGAGACTGTTCTAAATCCGAATCCGTATTCCAGCAAGGCAACAAGGATAGGAGCAGCAGTAGCAATAAATGACCCGATATTAGGGATAAAATTCAGGATAAAGGTTAATAATCCCCAAATAAGTGCAAAATCAATTCCGTATAAAAAAAGAATTATTGTAACAACTACACCTACAATAAAGCTTAAAATTGTTTTAATTATTATATAGGATTGAAGCTGTGTATTAATTAATCCAATATTTTCTTCGACAGCGTCTCTGCGGTCGCTGTAAGCGAATTTTAATTTCTCTTCAAATTTGGTTTTACCCAGCATCATAAAAAGCCAGAAAATAAGACTGATAAAAAAGTCACCGAGGATACCTGTTATTGAATTGAATGCACCCTGAATTACTCCGGCTTTAAATAATTTTTCCAGAATATTGCTGATATTTAATTTGGTATCGATATGCAAGAATGCTGCAAATTGTTTAAAAGTAATATTGAACGGGAGGAGTATCTGGTTTAAAGATGAAACCAGGTTTTTTGAATATACCTGCATATTCCCCATAAAAGTGTCGTAACTAGATATAAGCAAAAGAGCAATCAGATAATATACGCCGGAGACGATTATTACTATTAAAATCACTGTAGCCCATTTGGGAACCGAATACTTCTGAAGATAAAGAAGAAGCGGATGAAAAAGGAAGGTGAGGAAAACCGCAATAGTAACGGGAATAAGAATATCTTTCAAAGCCATCAGAATATATACACAAAGGACAAGTGTAATAAATCCTAGAAAATATGCTGCAAGCTTTGTATACTTTGCGGTAATTTTTTCGAAAGACATAAATCACCTTAATTGCTTTTAAATTGATTCAGCAGATTCTGTGCATTTGAAAAGAACCATTCGGTTTTTTTATAGTTAGACTGAAAAATAAATCTATCTTCCCATTTTCTGTCATCTTTAAACCGTAAAGTCAGTGCAGCCATTCTCCTGGCTTTTTCAAAATCCAGATTTTCAATCATGTATCCTGATAATTTATAAATCCCATAAGCGCTTGAATAGTTATCTACTTTCGGAGTCTTTGTAAAAAGATTAAGAAACTCATTGTAATCAGTCTTTAATATCCTTGCTAAATCTATCAGAACCGGGAATGAATTGTATATATAGCGCACTGAGTTAATCTCCTTCATGACGGAATATTTGTTTTCAATATTCTTTGAAAAAAAACCGGATAATAGTTTATCCTCTTTATCAATATTATTTTCAGGGAAAAGATGCGGCACCAGGTTCAGCCTCACGCTGGTCAGGTAATAAAATCTCCTGCTGGGATTTTGTTTTTCAAGCTGCGAATAGATTGAATCGGCATCTTTATACATCCGCTGCTGTGCGAATTGATCTCCGAGTTTTAATTCAATCAAATAGTAATATGAAGAATTCTTATATTCTTCCATACGGCTTTTCAGCAGATCGATCGATTCTGCTTTTTTATTTTCCTCCCATAGGCTGCTAGCCAAACCGTTTAATGCAGAATAATCGTTGGTTATCTTTAAGAGATCGGAAAAGATAATTTCAGCTTCATGATAATTACCCTGCTCAAATTTTGCCCACCCTTTGTCCGATTCGTTGGCAGCATAACGGGGACAGGTTTTATAAAAGATCGATTTTCTGCCGTAATAATATTTTGCCTGATTCCGGGTACCTTCAACATTTATTTTCCTCAGATATCCAAAGAACTGCCGGCTCAATAATTCCAGGGAAATCCCGTATACTTCTCTAAAATCCAAATTTTTATAGAGCCGTTTATATTTTTGAATCCCGTAAGAATTTATTAAGAATTTGGTGAATGATCCTGCATAAACATAGGACAGGCTTGAAACATTCCCGAAAAAGCTGAAATATCCGAAAAGATTTTCAAGATTTATCCGGTAGCCGTTTTTGTAGGCAATTGCCGCAGCATAATCCACATAGTTTTCATCAAAAAGCGGATCGGCAGCAGAAGCAATTCCTTCAATTAAAGAAGGGTTGAAACTATCGGCTAATTTAAATAATCCACCGCCGAATTCTGCAGAAAAGCAGTGGGCGATCTCATGCTTCAGAGTTTCCTCATAATTCCCGGAAACCGTATAAATCTGGTAAAGCCACGGTTTTGCGATGTCGGCATTTGCACTGCCGATAAATTCTTTTTTATCCTGACTGTTCCCGAAGATAAATGATTTGATTTTTTCTTTCGGTTCGCATTTCAGATAATTTTTAAGCTCTTCATAAAAATACTCATGATGCAGGGCTAAGGATTTTATAAATTTTTCATCAATCCCGGGAGAATACCTGATAATAAAATGAGGAGTTTCTATTTCTTTGTTTAATTTTTCCTGCAGTCTGGTGAGAGTAGTGGAATACCCAAATGAAGGAGAAAAATAAATAAATGCCGCTCCAAAAGGAATTAAGAAAAAAAGTGCTGATTTTTTTGTTAAGCTGCCGATCTTAAAATAGGAACGGTATGCAAGAATAAAAATTATTCCGAAATAAATTAAGTTCAGCAGCCTGTAAACCACCATCCTTGTATTTATTGAAAGTGCTTCGTCGTAGATTGTGCCGGGGAAATAAGCAATAACCGGATTATAAAAATAAACCTGCGGATTCAGGTAAATTTCCAGCAGGGGTGAAAACAAAAGAAGAAAATAGATTAAAAGGAACAGAATTAATTTGAATTTTTTCACTAAAAGAGAAGATAACATTCCCAGGGATAAACCTACTATCACAGCAGGCACTGCAATGATTAAATAAAAAAAAAGTCCTTCCGTTAACGAGCAGCCTACGCTTAGCAAAGCATTTATTATTCCGATTAATAGAGGAATGAAGATAAAAGCAGCTATCCCGGGAAATAAGTTGTACCATATTCCTTCATGTTTTGAACTTAAAGAATCTTCCGATTTAAGAAATTTTATTATAAAAATTCCTGAAAGGAATACAATCAGAACGGAATTACAGAGTGAAAATTCGAAGCTAAAATATTTTGTGAGAGGCAGAAAGAGCAGAATTATATTAAAAATAAAAAGAATAATGATGTAGTAAAAAAGCTGGTTGTATACCTCAAATATTTTATGGAACCTGCTTCTCTTTTGTTCATCAGGGCTGTAAACGGTCGCCATGGTTTTTGCTGTTCTCCCGCTATTAATTTAAAA
>JBLNGL010000340.1:0-4964 GCA_050264735.1 Ignavibacteria bacterium
TTCATGAATAATTCTGACTGGTTCTTAAATCAATTTTATCAAATACTTTTATTCCTTCATTACCGAACAAAGCATAATCTAATTTGTCCTTTCCATAAATTTCAGGGAAAAATAATCTGAATGCATGCTTGGGATTTTCAGGGTGACGACTCCATCCTCCGCGAATACGAAGTCCTGCATTAATTTGGAATCCATACGAACTATCCGGGTTTAAAAGCTCTATAGGAGCCGGGGGTTCCCAATCCATACCATCACCGGAGGCATTCATATAGATTCCGCTATCAGGGCTAAATAGATTTTTTAGATCAGTTGTGATTGAAATAGACGGAACAGCGAGCATAGCATCGTCGATTAAGTTTGCATATCTCGAATCATTTAATACGTCAGGATCCATTCCATAATCAATATATTGCCCTGAAGTTGTTTGGTCCGGCCATCCTGTTCCGGGTTTCTGTTTATCAGGAGAAAGTTCACTTATTTTATTAATAAACAGATATGTTTGAGTAACTGATTCGCTCACTGTATCATCTGCTAGAAGGGTACATGCACGAAGCGTAACTCCGGGAGTTTTCCCCCGCCCTCCTGTTGTACTTTCGGGATCAATATTAATGGCAGCGGGGGAACTTTGGACTATTGCCGACGCGGAATGCCGCGGATCAGAACCATCAAGGGTATATTTAATTGAAGCATTAGGCGTTTCTGCTGAAACAGTAACATCGAAACTGTTCTCATAAAATCCATGTTTAGAAGAAAATTGCGGTACGGGAAGAGTATCGGAGGTTATTTGGGCCTTTAAAGCGGCAGAATTTATTAAAAATAAAATGACAAAATTGATTCTTAATTTACAAGTTTTTTTAATTATCATTTTTAGTATTCTGTTTTATTTAAACCTTTTTGAGTCACATAGTTGAAAAATCAGAAGAATTCAACATTTTTTTCACAAGAACCAAGCCAAAATTAAAAAACTAAACGGTTATCATCTAGCTTTCTAATAAATGATTTTTTGAAACCAAATGAAATAACAATTATTTTAGCTGGAATATATGTATCCTTCTGATAACATATCGCTTGTATTAGTGCACCCTGCCGGATTATTTCGAAGTTATTAAAATCTTATAAAAATTCTTTTCAATCCAATACCTAAAAACGCGGCAAAAGTCAAAAGAGTTAATGAATCTGAGTTTAACAAAGATATATTCTTTTGTCAACTTTGCTTTGTGTGAGAAATTATGCAGCTGCGAGTATGCTTTCTTTGCAGGTTAAATTAATCCAAATCATCAGTTTGTAAAATTAAATTACTATCGTAAAAAATAGATTCTATTCGTTTTCCTTTCCATAATTATATAGAAATCATTTTCCTTTACCCAAAATAAAATTGTTTATATTAATATTCTCTTTGGAAACAAACCAATCCGGGTAAATAGGTTTATTAATTTTCCCGATATGATTTATCAATGAATCTCTATCAGTCAAATGATAAGTATGAATAATCGAATCATATTTTGATCTGTTTTTAAAATCAAATTTACCAAAAAGTTGTTTGTTACCGATATCAAATGTTTCTTGAATCATATATGCGTCATCTTTAAGAATCTCAGGAAACCATCCATTATTAATAAAATCATATTCCGATAATTCCTGATAAGAGTGAAAATCAACATGTGCACTTTCATTACAGGAATAAAGGAAAAAGCAGATTATTAATAATGTTATTGTCTTAACGAACCCGATCATTTTTTTCAGCCTTGGCATAACCAGCGATAACGAGGTCATCTTTGCTCTGAGTATGAAGAAGGCTCCCTAGCAAACCGTTCGGCACATGAGAGCGAGCAAAACCAATATTTATTCCCGTTAAAGTGAAGTTCTCCTGCAGCATGTCTTTTATCGACTTGCATTTTACAAACAGGATCAATCGCGTATTCATGTGAGAAACCGGAAAGAACTATTTCATACAAATCGACCGGCTGGGGCAGGTTTTTGAGAGAAACCAGGCCTTGGTGCTCAACTTCAATATCGGGCGTACCCGCCTGATTGAGGATGTCAACAATACGCCTTGTGACCAGAATCTGCCCACCCTTCGCTTGTGCAGCTACTCTTGCTGCAAGATTCACCGTTGAACCAAAGTAACGGTTTCCTCGAAGAAGCGCCGGGCCGTGATGTAAACCTGCGCGAATGATCGGGAAACTTGCCCGATTCGCGATAACTTTATAGAGGGCCGAAAGAGCATCTCTTGCAACAAATGGATCCGGAAATATAAGAAACGCACAATCACCGATGAGTTCCTGGATTTGTCCAAGTGGCCCGACGGATATCCGGACCAATTCACTGAAATCGTCTATGAGGTTAGCGGCTGCAATTTCGCCATGCGAGTCAGTTAATGCGGTATACCCGGCTATATCGACGAAACAAAATGTCGCCTCAATATTTCTACCTTCAATCATCGAAGCACCCTATGTTTAATGTGCCCGCTTCTGAGCAGCCATGCCAAGTATGCCGCCGCTGTAACATCGTATGTAAGACAGAACTCCGGCCACCAGCTTGGAACGCCCGGATTGGATATGATAGTGCCGTGGCTGAGATCGAAAATGCCATGTGCCGCTAGTGCAACCACAACAACCCAGAGCGACAATCTGAACCCTGATACTGCGCCAACAATGAAGACAACGCAAACCAGCGACTCAAGAAAGAGTATATATGTGGAAGCTCCCATGACCGCAAATAGTTCATAGTAGGAGGCGATAACAATCATCACGACTGGATAGAAGGCTCGGTCACGATCCAGGCCGAGGCCGGTGGCAAATATGCCTACCGCGAGGGCAAGTAACACTCCAACCGCTAATGCCATCATTATTTAATTCCTTTATTAATTTCAAAAATACTATAAATACTTTATATGCATAACGGCGCTGCGGCGAAGCCGAAAGGGAGACGGGCTCATTAAGCTGCCTTTATAATAAAAAATATCTCGGAACATCATTTTTATAATCCAAATACTTTTTACCATGTAAAGCTTCCAAATATTCCTCTTCTTTCATTATCATTTTGTGTATCGAGATAAATGCAAGCAAAGACGAGATTATTACAAGAATATTTGCAACTAACAATATATAAGCAAGAAACAAAACAATGTATGAAAGGAAATACGGGTTTCTCGTTATTTTAAATATGCCGCCAATTATTAAATCTGTTTTATCACCTTCTTTAATGCCTACACGCCATGAATCACGCATTTGTAACAAAGCAAGAAATGAGATTATAAGATTAATAAATAATAAAAACATACCAATGAATATAAAATATTCATTAGATAAGACAGGAATCGGAATAAATAATTCATTTAGATATCCGGAGAGTATAGAAGTTATTGCAATAATAATTGTCACAGCAAATAAGAATATTGATAAGGATGCTTCTTTATTTTTGCCCCTAATGCTGCCTTTAAGTTTTTTTGATAATATTATATTCTTAACAAAAAACATCGATTCAAAAAGAAACAAATGTGAGATTAATATTATTTCTATCATAATCCTTCCTTTTTATTACGACAGCATAACGCCTTTGCAGCGAACCAAACAGATGCAGAAATCAGCTAAATGGAAATTTCATTAATATTGAGACTTATTGTGATTATAAAATTGACTTTATGTTTTAGATAAGATCCCTCTCAAACCATAGTCCTCTTTTTCCATCAATCGAACCCCTAAAATGAATAATTATTTTACAAGCTAACTTTATTTTTATTAACAGGCAATAAAATTTTTAATTCAACTATAGATATGTCCACTTATCGCGTTTGGCGAAAGCATTGTATATTTGACGAACAATTTAAATGAGAGTGAATAGAGAGGAGACTAATGCCGGAGGGAAATATTTATGATCGCAGAAAATTGAAAAGTTAAAAAGGAATTTTAAAACCTAAATCTTACCATAAGGATTTTCCAGATCCGCTCTGTTTAATAGAAAAAATTCTTATTGCAGCAAAGCGGGAATAGCAGGCGATGAGCAGCACGCATTCAATCATTTATATTGAACTTACTTCAGCAAAACTAACTTCTTAACCGAACTGTAATCCCTCCCGCTCGTTGATTGTGCATTCATCTTTAACAAGTAAATCCCGCTTGCAAAAGAACTTCCATTCCATTCGATTGAATAAACACCGGTTAAAAATTCTCTTTTCACAATTTCAGCGACCTGTTTGCCTAATACATTGAATATAGTCAAATGAACTAAGCTGTTTTCAGGAATCTCAAACCTGATTTTTGTAGAAGGATTAAACGGATTCGGATAATTCTGATTTAGACAGAATATTTTCGGTAACTGTGTCGACTCTTGTGCAGCAGAGGTAGTAATTTCGGTCAGAGGTACGAAACTACAAGTGAGTTCTTTAGTCAGCAGGTTGTAATTTAAAACTATTACATTATTTATATCATCAGGGATATCTGTTGCCATTCTTGCAGCATAAAAAGTAATGCTGTCTTCAGGAGAATATAAAATATTAATTTTTGATTTATCGCCGCCGAAGACAAGTACTTGTATCCCTTTGTTTTTTACCTTCTGAAGAAGGGGATATATGTCGGAGTAGAAATTCGTTGTATCCATTGATCTGGAGCTTGCTGCAATCGAATCTGTAAGCCTTGATTTAAAGTAGTCGTTATTAATCATCCACATAAAACGGTGATGCAGAAGAATAAGATACCTTGATTCCGTAATTGAATCACATACATCTTTTACCATCTGCAGCTGGCTGCCTTTAATAAAAGTGCTTGAAAACGAATTGGCATCCAGCTCAGTATCAAGCACTATGAAGGTTATCCCGTCTCGTGAATACGAATAGTAACTTTCTCTGCCGGTAAATTTTTTAATAAGGGCACGATGCCCGCTTTGGACATCGTGGTTGCCGAAACACCATAAAGTATTCGGACTGCCAAGGTCGAAAAGATTATCGCAATAGGCTATTGTTGCAC
>JBLNGL010000341.1:0-7279 GCA_050264735.1 Ignavibacteria bacterium
TCAAATATCTGCTGCTGATCGGCAAATGACATCTCTACATCAATTTGGGTAAACTCCGGCTGCCGGTCGGCACGGAGATCTTCATCCCGGAAACATTTTACAATTTGGAAATATCTATCAAAACCGGAAACCATTAATATCTGTTTGTATGTTTGCGGGGACTGAGGAAGAGCATAAAATTTTCCTTTATGGAGTCTGCTGGGCACCAGATAGTCTCTTGCGCCTTCCGGGGTGCTTTTCATCAGAACAGGTGTTTCTATTTCTACGAAATTATTTTCATCAAAAAATTTTCTAACCAACTGATACATTTTATGACGCATTAAAAGATTTCTTTGGAGCGATGATCTTCGGAGATCAAGATATCTATACTTTAAACGTACATCTTCACTTGTTTCAATTTTATCTTTTATCGGGATAGGGCTTGGTTTTGCTTCATTAAGTATGACCAGTTTATCAACCATTACATCCACATGGCCCGTTTCAAGATTTGGATTATCGGTTTCGGGAGGTCTTTTTCGTACTATACCTTCAACGGAAATAACAAATTCATTTCTTAAATCTCTTGCTGTATTGTGTGCTTCCTGATTAAAAGTCGGTTCAAAAACAACTTGTGTAATTCCGTAACGATCTCTGATATCGACAAAAATCAATCCGCCGAGATCACGCCGGTTATCTACCCAACCGTTAAGAACAACTTTTTGGCTTATATGATTCTCTCTTAATTCTCCGCAAGTATGAGTTCTCTGATTAAAGTACATTTATTCTAAAATACTCCTATGGAAATAGTAAAGATTTAAAAATAAGTAATACAGAAAGGCTATACAAATATAAATCTATTCAGGGAATTATTGAGGCAAATTCATAAAAATAAATAAGTTTTAGAAAA
The DNA here is from genome assembly GCA_050264735.1 of Ignavibacteria bacterium. GTDB lineage: Bacteria > Bacteroidota > Ignavibacteria > Ignavibacteriales > Ignavibacteriaceae > DATKLQ01. Next base: position 887 of record JBLNGL010000341.1, read on the forward strand.
TTCGGGTATTATTTTACCATTTTTTTTAGTCTATTAATCTCATCTCTTAAAGATGCTGCTCGTTCAAATTCAAGGTCTTTTGCCGATTGATGCATTTCTTCTGTAAGCTGTTCTATTAGATCTTTTTTCTGATCAGAACTCATATACTTAAGGACTGGTTCGGCCACTTTCGAGAAAGTAAAATTATTCTGTTCATCCTTGCGCCTTACGTCGGCAATTGAAGTTGAAGAAAGTATTTCTTCCATACTTTTAAAAACTGTTTGGGGCATTATTCCATGTTTGGTATTATATTCTCTCTGAAGCTTTCTCCTTCTATCAGTTTCATCTATCATTTTTTTCATTGAATCAGTAATGGTATCTGCATACATTATTACTTTACCGTTTACATTCCGGGCAGTTCTGCCGGCAGTCTGCATTAAAGATCTTTCGCTCCTAAGAAAGCCTTCTTTATCCGCATCGATAATAGCAACTAAGGAAACCTCAGGGAGATCAAGCCCTTCCCTTAAAAGATTGACGCCAACTAGAACATCAAAGTCACCCAATCTCAAATCCCTCAATATCTCTACTCTTTCAAGAGCATCAATGTCGCTATGAATATAACGCACCTGTATCCCGATTTTATCCAGATAATCCGAAAGATCTTCAGCCATTTTTTTAGTAAGCGTTGTAACAAGAACTCTTTCTTTTCTTTTTGCTCTTTCTCTTATCTCAAATATCAAATCATCAATTTGTCTTTTTATAGGTCTTACATCAATTTCAGGATCGAGAAGTCCGGTCGGCCTGATGATCTGTTCAACTATTACTCCTCCGCATTTTGCAAGCTCGTACTCGGCAGGAGTTGCGCTGACAAAAATTACCTGATTCAACATAGATTCAAACTCTTCAAACTTCATGGGACGATTATCTAATGCTGAAGGAAGCCTGAAGCCATACTCAACCAGGGTCTCCTTTCTTGAACGGTCACCATTATACATTCCTTTTACCTGCGGAATTGTAACATGAGATTCGTCCACCACGAGCAAAAAATCCTTGGGAAAATAATCGAAAAGATTATAAGGACGGGAGCCGGGCACCCGTCCGTCGAGATGCCTTGAATAATTTTCAATTCCCGAGCAATATCCGATCTCTTTCATCATTTCCAGATCGAAGCGGGTTCTTTGTTCAATTCTCTGCGTCTCAAGATATTTTTCCTGTAAGCGGAAATACTTTAACCGGTCTTCCAGCTCAAGTTCGATATTATGAATTGCATGCTGCATTTTCGTTCTATCAGAAACAAAGTATTTAGCCGGATAAATTGCTGAAGATTCCACCTCTCTAATAACCTGCCCGCTGACCGAATCAATAACACTTAACTTCTCTACATTATCATCCCAGAATTCAATTCTAATTGCTTCTTCGTTCTGATATGCGGGTATTATTTCAACCACATCACCTCTAGCCCGGAAAGTACCCCTTGTAAATTCATAATCATTCCGGACATAATAAATATCGATAAGATCATGCAGCAGTTTTTTACGGGAAATGTTTTCACCTTTTTTTAACAAGATAATCTGTTTAGCATATTCCTGAGGTGCACCAATGCCATAAATACAGCTGACACTTGCGACCACTATTACATCTTTTCTGCCTTCGATCAATGATGTAGTCGCCTTTAAACGAAGTCTGTCTATTTCCTCATTCACCGAGAAATCTTTTTCAATATAAAGATCGCTGGAAACTACATATGCTTCAGGCTGATAATAGTCGTAATAACTTATAAAAAACTCAACGGCATTTTTTGGGAAAAAGCTTTTAAACTCAGAGTAAAGCTGAGCAGCCAGGGTTTTGTTATGCGAAATAATAAGTGTCGGTTTATTAGCTTGTGCTATTACATTTGAAATTGTAAAAGTTTTACCACTACCGGTAACACCGAGAAGCGTCTGGTATTTTTCATTATTCTTTAAACCTTCCACCAACTGGTCAATGGCTTGAGGCTGATCGCCGGAAGGATTATAAGAAGAGATCAATTCAAACTTATCCATAGTTTTATTCTATTTGAACTTCAACTGCATGAAAATGATCCGGGTGAAGATGACCTTTTAAAATTATTTTTTCGGCCGATTGAATATCTCCCGGAACATCAAGCGGCGCCTGAACTAAAACTTCAGTTCCATTATTATCGACAGCATAAAATGTTGTAACTCCGTTTTGAGCATCTTTTGTTACTCCTTTTTCGGATAATACTCTTACCTTAATATCCTTGTTTGCCGTATTATTAGTATCAAAATCGGAAAAAGAACCTAATCCCTCTTTCGGAGAAAAATACGTAATATAGATTAAGACAATAACTGCAATCAGTAATAGTGGTAAAACAAGTTTTTGAACTAATTTCATTTATTTATTTGCTCGTTTTTATTTATTAAAAAAATTAATTAAATAAAATTCCTTTAATCCAATTACTGGCAGTTCATTTCTGAATTTTTACTTAAGCTAGATTTATCAGATAAAATTTTATCAGATAAATTTTTGTGGATTATAGATTTGAACGATTTTTCATCATGTTTATTTAACAACGCGGAGTTTAAAATATACTTCTTCAGGGGAGAATATTCCTGAAAAAAATCTTTCATAAATCACTGGTTCAATATTCAAAATAAAATCCATCCATTTTAAAACTGCAAAATGAGACGTAATAAATTTTTTCTCTATAATTTCAAATTTTGCGTTACCTTCATAATTAGTACGATGATTTAATTTCCACTTTTCATAAAACTTTAATTTTCGGTTTTTGAAGTATTCGTAATTGTCAAAAGTTCTAATTGAGAAAGGAATCTTGTGATCCGGTTCACCAAAAAATTTAGTATTTAAAAAGAACGGTGCATAGACAATTATTAAAGCATCTGGTTTGGATATTCGATAAAGTTCAGTAATCGCCTGATGAAAATTATTCAAATGTTCCAAAATATGCGATGCAAAAATTTCCTCAAAAGTATTATCTTCAAACGGGTAAGGAAATTTATTTATATCATGCACCAAATTCCCACCGTAATCTACAATGTCGAGGTTTACATAGCTTTGTTTTATATCTTTACCGCACCCTAAATTCAGCTTCATAATCAGATATAACTACACTTTTTAAAAATATTATTAAATTTAAGTAAAATTAAATGTTCTTTTACAAAATAAAAAACCCCCGAAAACGGGGGTTTTCAAATTTTACTGGTTTGGATTTTTATTAGTTCATAGAAACTATGGGGAAATTAACTCCTTTTAAACTAACTTGTTCAATATTGACCCTTGCAATACCTTTATCCAAGATATCAAGTTCCAAGGCCGCTCCTTTGGAAAGGTCAAGCTGTCTGCCTCTGATATAAGGACCCCTATCATTGATCCTTACAATAACGGATTTATTGTTTTTTGGGTTAGTGACCCTCAATAATGTCCCAAATTTTAGCGTCTTATGGGCAGCAGTTAAAGCCATCTGATCGTAGATTTCACCGTTAGCAGTACGCTTACCGTGAAATCTGGGACCATACCAGGAGGCTAACATTTTTCCTTTATCTATATAGTTTACTAAAGTAGCTCCGATCACATCATCCTCATTTCTAGATTCGTTAGAATTACGAAAATCGGGCTTATTAGTTACTATTGTAAAACCTAATAAAAATACCATAAAAACCAGCAAAATTGATTTTGCAAGTGTTTTCAATAACGCCTCTTTATTTTAAATTCAAATCTAGCACTTCAAAGTTAAAAATAAGGGTCAAAATTATTAATGAAGTACAATACAGATGAAAGCATTTAGGGAAGAATACGACTATTAAACTATTAGGGTATTTTAGTCGATTTTAAATTAAACATTATAAAAATTGAAAGAATATATAATATTGATCGTACAGATTCAGCCTTCTTGCAAATAAGAATTTGTCATAACAAATGATCCTATTAATGAAAAATGATTTAATACAAATGTATCATGATCAAATAAAACTAAACGTCTTCCTTGGCATATATATTGTCCCCGGCTATTTCAAACTTCAAATTCAATGTTCCTAAAAAGGAATAAAGATGATAAAAGGAACAGTAGTAATTAATAAGAATATCTGCAAGGGGTGTGAACTTTGCATTTCCGCATGCCCTCAAGAAAGTTTAGGTCTTTCCAACCATATAAATATATCCGGATACAGGTATGTTGAACTAATAAAGGATAATTGTACGGGATGTATAAATTGCGCAATAGTATGCCCTGACGCAGCAATTACTGTTTACAGACAGCCAAAAGCAAAGGTAAAAACATTCTAACTTTTCATATAGAGATATAAGTACTTCCTCAAAAGGGACACGTTCTGAAAATCTATTGAAAAGGAGATCTCCAAATGGACAAAAAAACTAAAGAAGCTCGATTAATGAAAGGGAATGAGGCACTTGCAGAATCTGCAATTCGTGCAGGTATTCAGGCTTATTTCGGCTACCCCATTACCCCACAATCAGAAATCCTAGAATATTTCAGCAGGGAACTCGCAAATCGGGGGGGGATTGTTCTGCAGGCCGAAAGCGAATTAGCTGCTATCAATATGATATACGGCGCCTCCGGAGCCGGAGCCCGTGTTATGACATCTTCTTCAAGCCCCGGAATTAGTTTAATGCAGGAAGGGATCTCTTATATAGCATCTGCCCAGCTTCCTTGTCTAATTGTAAATGTAAACAGAGGTGGACCGGGGCTTGGGACAATACAGCCGTCACAGGGGGATTATATGCAGGCTGTAAAAGGAGGGGGACACGGAGATTATCATTTGATCGTATTGGCTCCTGCTTCAGTTCAGGAAATGGCGGATTTTGTATTTGATGCATTTCGATTAGCTGAGAAATACAGAAATCCAGCAATGATATTAGCTGATGGGGCATTAGGTCAGATGATGGAAAAAGTCATACTTCCCATAGATGGATCTTTAACCAAAACTGATAAAAGCTGGGCAACAACAGGAAAAACATCTGAAAGAGAGAGAAATATTATAACCTCACTTTTTATTGAGCCGGAAAAGATGGAGCGAATTAATATAGAGCTTCAAGAAAAGTACAAAAAAATGCAGGATGAGGTTAGATTTGAAAATATTCATACTGAAGATGCCGAAATTTTATTGGCTGCATTCGGATTAGCTGCAAGGATATGCAAGAAAGCCGTGGAAATATCAAGGGAAAAAGGGATTAAAGCAGGTTTAATTAGACCAATAACCCTTTATCCGTTTCCGTACAAAGAAATTGAAAAACTTTCCGATAAAGTTGAATCCGTTATTGTCGTAGAATTGAATGCAGGGCAAATGGTTGAGGATGTGAGACTAGCTGTTAATGGAAAATGCCCAGTTGAATTTACAGGAAGAATGGGAGGAATGATTCCATCCCCGGATGAAGTTGCTGCAAAGATTGAAGAAATTTCGGATAAGATAAACTGTTTACCAAATACTAAATCCGGAAAATAATATGCAAGAAGATATAAAATTAAACGGCTTTGAATTGGTATATAAAAAACCGGCTACATTGACGGAAACTCCCTTTCATTACTGCCCGGGATGCGGTCACGGAATAATTCATAAAATCTTAATGGAAGTAATTGAAGAAACAAATATTCAAGAGAAAGTAATTGGAGTAGCCCCTGTCGGATGTTCCGTATTTGCATATAACTATATGGACATTGATATGCAGGAGGCAGCACACGGACGGGCCAGTGCAGTTGCAACCGGAATAAAAAGAGTGCTGCCCGAAAAGTATGTTTTTTCATATCAAGGCGACGGCGATTTAGCAGCAATTGGGACAGCAGAAACCATTCATACAGTAAACCGGGGCGAAAATATTTTAATGATTTTTGTGAACAACGCAATTTATGGAATGACCGGCGGACAAATGGCTCCCACTACTTTACTTGGGCAAGTTACATCAACTAGTCCATTTGGCAGGGATTTAAAAGTGATCGGCTATCCTTTGAAAATTACAGAAATGCTGGTTCTGCTTCCCGGAGCTTATTTCGTAACAAGACAATCTATTCACAATGCAAATGCCGTAAGAAAATTAAAGAAAGCAATTATAAAATCTTTTGAATACCAGAAGATGAATAATTCTGAAAACGGGAAAGGCGGGACATGTTTTATAGAGGTTGTTTCAAATTGTCCTTCAGGCTGGAAAATGACTCCTATTGAAAGTTTAAAATGGATGGAAGAAAATATGTTTCCTCTTTACCCGTTAGGTGATTTGAAGGTTCCTCAAAATTAAATTTATAGGTGCATGTAATGCAAAAGGCCCATGAAATAATTTTTGCCGGATTCGGAGGACAGGGAATTTTATCGATGGGACAGATTTTGGCCTACGCTGCAATGATTGAAGATAAAGAAATCAGCTGGATGCCTTCATACGGACCTGAAA
>JBLNGL010000342.1:0-10084 GCA_050264735.1 Ignavibacteria bacterium
CCGTGAATATTGAAGTATCTGAGGAGCAGGCATTTGGTTCATCAATGAATGGTTCTGCGGTAAATGTAACACAGGAATCTAATTTTGCAGGAATTGTAGAAGTAATAGGACTAAAGCCGGATACAAAATATTTTTACAGAGTGTTGATAAACAATGCTCCCGCTGAATCAGCCGGCAGGTATTTTTGGACTTTCCCTGAAGAGGGTGCAGTTACAAATTTTACGTTTGCTTTCGGTTCATGTCAGCAGAGCGGCGCCGCATCCGAAGGAAATGTTTATAAGGAGATTGTAAAGCATCAGCCGCGGATTTTTTTGCAGATCGGGGATTGGGGTTATCCTGATACCACCGATAATCTTCCTTTCGACAATAATTTTTTCTCCGCTTCCTACCCGGCAGTCCAATTAAGCTATGAGCGGAAATATAATTTATCTTACCCTATGGATTCATTAATGAGAACTGCACCAGTTGAGTATGTTTATGATGATCACGATTTCATGAACAATAATGCGTCTGCAAATACTTCCAGTTTTTCAGTCCCTTTAAAACCAAATCCGCTCGGAAGCGATTTTATTGTAATGGAATTTCCTAATCCACTAGAAGCCAGAGAGAACAGCATAAGGGGTTATAAAGAAAATTTCCCGGGTTATCCCTTAGTAAATGAATCGAGAGGCATTTACCATAAATTCACTTATGGAAACAGCGATTTTTTTGTTCTCGATCTGCGTTCGCAAAGAAGCCCGAATCTTGAGGCGCTTGTAAAAAATAATTCATCGGGCTTTTGGGAATTTAATCCGCCGCAGGGGCATACAATACTCGGTAGAGATAATGCTCCGGGGTCCGGCGAAAATCAGCTTGATTGGTTTTTACAAAGTATTTTAAATTCTGAAGCAGATTGGAAATTTATCATAAGCTCCGTCCCGTTCAATAAGGCTCAAAAGCAGGCAATTGATCTGAGTATTCTGCTGCAGGATCTTATCTTAAACATTCCTTCTGAAAATTACCCGGACAGTATAAGGGGAATTTTTGCCGCAATGGAATTAGCAGATAAATGGGCTGGTTTCATCACTGATATAGATACTGTTTTAAATTTTGTTTCTTTAAATAATATTAAAAATGTTATTGTATTAAGCGGAGATTCGCATTCAGCAGCTATTGATGACGGCGCTAATTCAGGCCTTCCCGAAATAATGGCGGGGGGACTTGATATTACTAATTCCCAGCTGGCTGCAATCCTTGCCGCTTTCGGCATCAATATCTGGAATAGGGGAGGACAAGGATTAACAACTCCGGATTTTAACAATGCATTCGGCAATATTATTGTCTTTGGATCTGATTCAGTCAGGCTTTCTTTAATAGATGAATTTGGAACTGAGTTTGCTCATTATACAATTGCAAACAGCATGACGGATATAAGTTCCGGTCCAGGTATTCTACCCTCTAAATATGAGCTGTCGCAGAATTTTCCCAATCCGTTCAATCCTGAAACATCAATTGAATACTTAATCCCGGAAGCAAGTATAGTTTCAATTAAAGTCTATAATGTTCTAGGCCGTGAATTAAAGACTTTGGTTAATGGTTATAAACAAAAGGGAAGATATAAGATAACCTTTAATTCAGCCGGATTACCCAGCGGTGTTTATTTTTACAGGATGGAAACAAATAGTTATTCAGATATTAAAAAAATGATTATCCTGAAATGATCAATAAATAGTCTGCAGGGAAATTATCCAGGCAATAACAAGCAGCAGTAAAATTACCGGGGGAATTGTTGCAAAGAATTTCTTAGGACCTTCAATCATCTTGTAATATTCTAAATATTTACGGAAAGCTATAATAATAAGTATTACAATAAATATTATAATCAGCATCGGATCCACCCCTTTGCCGGCAATAAACAAGAAAAAATCTTTAATCAATTCTTTGTTTAATTTTGCATAAACAAGGAACCCGATCATCAGGATCAGTACTGTATTTTTTATTGTTTTAGAAAAAGTATAATCTCCTATTTTTCCCCATCTTAATTTTCTCAGCATACTGCCGCCGTTGGAGTTATAATCATTAAAAATCCTGATTACTATTTCTCCCTTAATGCAGTCCAGCTCGGAAACATAAACATCATTATCGATAACCTGCTTAAGTTCATACCCTCCGAGAATAGATTTTTTAGCTTCAATATAATTTTTTTCATCCTTGTGCAGCGAAATACTGTCTTTATAGTTTTTAAGCAAATAAAAAACTTTCCGGATCTTGAATGCAGAAGGTTCTTCGCCGATTATCTTATTATTCAAGAGCAGGTACATATTCCAAAGAAAGCTTTACTTAATTTCTTCTTTAATTTACTTTACAATAATTTATGGAAATATTTCTTTCCGCAACTTACAGAAGAGCATAATTTTAGATTGAGAAAACCGGCAAAGCAGCTAAGATCTGGATTTATTAATTAAATAAACAGGTTTTCCGGTAAGCTTATTTATATTCAACTCGAAAGGCATGGAACACGGCTGCGACCTCATTTGACACTCCTGGTAGTTGCAATATTTGCACAGCTCTTGAATGCAGTAGTCGAAATGGATTTTTATTTGAGAAGAGGGGAATGCTTTAATAAGTTCTGATTTTATCTGACCTTCCTCTGTATGCGATTGCTTAATTGTAAAATAGTATGGAAGTATAAGATGAAAATCGATAAAAACCTGCTCTCCCGATTTCCAAAATCTTAATTCGTGCAGATCAATCCAATACTCTTTTTTAAGGGAAATAATTTTATCGCCTATCTTCATTAATAATCTATGATCGGTTTCAACCATCAGACCGCCGACAGATTCCCTGATAAGCTTGTAACCTGTATAAAGAATATTTAATGCTACCGCGAATGCAAAAATGGGATCGAATAGTACAAATTCGGTGATCATCACAAGGATTATTCCGATTAGAACACCTAAGCTTGTATATGAATCTGTCAGAACATGCTTCCCGTCGGCAATTAAAGTTAGAGAGTTGGTTTTTTTCCCTGTTCTGATTAAAAAGATCCCCAGGATTAGATTAATTGCGCTTGCACCGGTTACCACCAGCAATCCGGTATCAAGCTTTTTAAGGTTGGAGCCGTAAATTATATCATTTATGGATGCAAAAATAATCACTCCGGCAGCAACTATTATGAGCAGTCCTTCAACTCCAGCCGAGAAATATTCTATATTGCCGTGGCCGTAAAGATGGCTTTTATCTGCCGGTTTTGCACTCAATATAATACTGAATAAAGCCATGGCAGTAGCCATGATGTGCACTACCGATTCTGCCGCATCTGAAAATATCGCAGCTGAGCCGGTAATGAGATAAGCTCCCATTTTTGCCACGAACATTGCTAATCCTACAGTTAAGGAGATGTACGCGGCTTTTTTCTTTATTTTATAAAAATGACTCATTAAATTTTTTCCGGCATTGTTTTCATTACAGTTATGGTGAAATCATCATAAAACTGTGAATTGTTTTTAAAGCTTGAGAGGCTGCTAAGTATGGCTTCCTGAATAACTTTTGCAGGTTTTCCCGAGTTCATCATAATTATATTTTTCAGCCTTTCCGCTCCATATTCCTGGTGAAAACCGTCCATGCTTTCAATGATTCCGTCGGTATAAAAAACAAGAAGATCTCCTTGCTCGGGTTTAACAATAATCTCTTCCAATGCATTCTCAAAAATATGATCATCCCCGAGCCCGATTCCAATTCCCTTTGGAACTATAGTTATGCATTCATTTTTAGTGCAGCAGTAATAAATTACTGGCATATGCCCTGCACGGACCAAATGGATCGATCCGTCCTGCTCAATCAGCGCAAGCACTGCAGTAAAGAAAGATCCTTTCCGCAGAAATTTTTTCAGGTTCCTGTTTAATGAAATCAGAATTTCTTTGGGAGAAGATTCGTTCATTATTACATGATGCAGAACAGACTGTACCTGAACCATATGAATAGCAGCCGCCATTCCTTTCCCGGAAATATCCCCTATAATAAAATATGTCCTGTCTGGAAATTTTTCATTTATAATAAAATCATAGTAATCTCCTCCAACTTCGAATGCGGCTTCAGAATAGCAGCTGATTTCAAAATTTGGAATAGGCGGAGGACTTTTCGGCATTAATGAAGTTTGAATTTCTCTTGCTATCTCCAGCTCATCTTTTGCAGTTAGTTTATCTGCAAGTTCGAATGCAATAAGAAGATTAAGCAGAATAAAAGAATAAACTGCAAGTGTAAAATTCTGGGAAAGGTATCCGAATACAAAAAAGACAAAAGCAAGAGAATAAATTAATCTGCGGACTGGGCTGAGCCTTGTAAGGAATTCAATAAATAGATCTTTAATAAATATGAGAAAGCCGGCTACGCTGTTCTTTGGTCTCTTATCCTGCTTTAACCGCTTGGCATAAAAATCATAAAGCTCAGGAACATCTCTTTTTACAAGCTTTTCCAGCTCTTTATAACCAACATCGCTGGCATAAAACTCGTAAAGCTTGTTTAGTCTGCGAAATTTTGGCACGGAATTAATGTATTAATATTTATGGCTTGCTATATAAATTACATATTTCCTGAACCATAAAAAATAATATTTTGCCTAAGCTTATTTTCCGTCGGGCTTGCTTTCTGCGTATAAACGCTTCAGCTCACGGTATGCATATTGGCTCCCCCGGTGGGCAGCAAGTCTGTATAATTTTGCTGCTTTCCCTTTATCCATATTAACACCTATTCCTTTTTCGTAGCAATATCCTAAAACTGCCTGGGATAAAATAGATCCGTTTTCCTCTGACTCAGTTAAGTCTCTGATGCTTACATTCTCTAGAGATTGTTCTTCAAGAATTTCAGCTGCTTCTAATCTTAATTTAGCTTCTGTTATTCCCATTCCCCATGCATTATTCCAGATTTCAACAGCTTGATTTTTATCAATCTCAATATATTTTCCTGTGTAATAGCATAAACCTAATTCAACAATTGCGGGAGGATATTTTAATGCTGCTGATTCTTTTAATAAATTAAATGCATCTTCTCTGGCAATGCTGTTGTCGAACCCGAGAGAATTAAGTCCGTACCAGACAAATAAAGCCTCCGGACTTTTTTCATTTGCCGCCTCCATTAAATTATCATAAATATTATTTTCTTTATTAAAATTCCAGAGAAGAGCTTTGGCTGTCGGAGAATCCAGACCGATTGCTCTTATATAATAAGCTGCTGCAGTGATTAAATCTTTCCTAAAATGAATTCCTTTTTCATATAAATATCCCAATAAACTTAATGCCTCGGGACTTCCTTTCTCGCTGTATTTGATCAAATTGGAAAAATTAAGTGAATCTATTCCGTCTTTTTCAATAGCAGATTCAGTCATCCCCAGCTCATCCCTTGCCTTTTCTTCCCCGATTAAAAGAAGATCTTCCAGTAAATCCTTTAATGTTACTTTCGGAATCGAGTCGGAGGACAAATCGAAATCAATGAAGACCAGTCCGACCGACGATTCAGCTGATTCATCTTTAAGAGAATTATCTTTTTTAGTCTGATTTTCCTGCAGCTCGGCATAGGAAGAATCATCTTTCAACCGCGGAACTTTTTCAATTAATTCTTTAAGCGTTTTTTTCGCCGGATCATAATTTGCCTCGGATGATTTTTTTATCCATAGGTATGCTTTATCCCAGTCCCTGTTGAATAAAAGATCTTCCGTGTAAAATAATCCCACTACATGTTCCGCCTGGGGCATAGAATCTTTTGCTGCTTGAAGAAAAAATTGGAAGGCCTGATAAGGATTCCAATCCACACCCCAGCCGTTTATTAAAAGTATTCCGTAGTTGAAGCATGCGGCAGTTAAATTTTTTTCGGCTGCGCGTTTTATCCAGTAAGCTCCTTTTACTGTATCTGCCGCCATTCCTTCGCCAAGCAGGTAGCGGAGACCGAGTTCATGTTCGGCAAAGGGATTTCCGTCATTCGCTTCTCTCTGGAGTGTGAACTGTTTCCAGAGCTGGTAGGATAAGTCAGTCTGGTAAAAAAATGCAGATCTTCTGATAGGCCTGTTTTTTTTGAATGCAAGACTTCCGGTGCTGTCCTGCGCTTGAACAGCATCAAAAATAACCAGGAGGATTAAGAGAGTGAAGATTAAATGAATTAAGTTCCTATGATTCAAATAATTTCCGGTAAAATCTGTTAAAAGTTCTTAATGCCGAATTAAACTAAAGCTAAAACCTTTTTTTAGACAAAAAAATTAAAGCAGCAGTTTAATATAATTATAATATTGATTCGGCACTTCTGTACTTTTTTTTACCAGGAAATCTTCAAGAAGATTGGAGAGCCATACTTTATTTGACGTTGCTTTACCGATTTTGATAAAAATATTTGGCATCACTTTCAATAACGGTATAATCTTCTATAGAATCGGATAAAGGCTCATTTTCTTTTGTCGGCAAAAACCTAATCCAACTTGTTCTGCTTCAGGGTCAATATTGTACCCATGAAGCTCGCCGTATCTTTCCAAATAATCTTCAAAAAATCTTTTAGCAATGTTGATACGGCTCTATTCTTTATGCTTGAAAATAATCCCATTCTATTCTTTCCTTTGTTTAATCTATTTTAGTTAAAACCTGCGGTTTGGACTGTGGTAAGATATATCGCTCTGTTTAAAAAGTGTTTAAGCACAGTTATTGAATTGTAATCTAAAATGGGGTAAGTTGGATTCTCAATTTTTACTATTTCCGAATAACAAGCATCCGGATACCGTGCAGGAATTTACGGCACCTAAATATATTAATCCTTAATTAATAACTTAGATAATCTTCTTAAAATCTTTATTTTTTTAACAAATGAATTTTAACTGAACATGGAATTAATTTCTAAAAAACTTGAATCCCGGATTCAAATATGGAGAGATGAGGCTAAACAAATTAATGAAAAATGGGGAGATAAAATTATTTCAGAAGTATCAGTTTCCCAAGCTTTTGGCGGTATGCGCGATGTAATCTCCTTGATCTGTGACACATCAAGGGTTCCTAACGATAAAGGATTAATCATTAGAGGAATTCCGTTGAAAGAGCTGCTCGGCAGAAGTCCTGAAGAAGTTTATTTTCTCCTGCTTACTGGGGACTTTCCGGACAAAGATGAATTGAATGAAATCAAAAATGAGCTGAAAAAGAGGAAGGAAATTCCTTTATACGTATGGAACATTATTAAATCCATGCCTGATAATTCTCATCCGATGGCGATGTTAAGCACTGCAATCGTTGCTATGCAGGGTGAATCCCGTTTTTCTGCTCAATATGAAAAGGGAATGAAGAAAGAAGATTATTGGAAGCCTGCCTTAGAAGATGCGTTCAACATAGTTGCAAAAATTCCGGCAATAGCAGCAGGCATTTACAGGGTTAGGTATAAAAAAGGAAATATAATTGAACCCGATATGCAAATTGATTTTTCAGAAGATTTTGTCCGGATGCTGGGGCTTTTCAGCATCGGAGATGCGGCAGTCCGGCAATTTAACGAGATGATTAAAATTTATTTAATCAGCCATTGCGATCATGAAGGAGGAAATGTAAGCGCATTTGCCTCGCAGACTATAAATTCCACATTATCAGATCTTTATTACTCGATTTCTGGAGGATTTAACGGATTGGCGGGACCTCTGCACGGATTAGCCAACCAGGAATGTGCAAGATGGCTTTTGGAATTAATGAAAAGATTCGGCGGAGCTCCGTCTAAACAGCAGATTATAGATTATGTATGGGAAACAATTAATGCCGGCAGGGTCATTCCGGGTTACGGTCATGCAGTTCTCCGCATTACCGATCCCCGGTTTGAAGGATTTTTAAATTTTGGAAAAGAATATTTCCCGGATGATCCTTTATTTCAGACTGTCGTGAATTTGTTTGAAGTAATTCCTGATCAGCTGAAGAAAATAAAAAAGATTAAAAATCCCTGGCCTAATGTTGATGCGATTTCAGGATCAATGTTATATCATTACGGCTTAAAAGAATTTTCATTTTATACTGTGCTTTTTGCTGTTTCCAGGAGCATAGGATTAACTGCACAGGGAGTAATAAACAGAGCTATGATGAACCCTCTGCTTAGACCAAAGACTGTGACAACAGCGGAAGTAAAAAAATTAGTTAAGTCTTCTAAAAAAGAATCTTAATAACTTAATAACTTAATAACTTAATAAATAGATCTTTTACTTCTCTGAAAAAAATTTATTAAGAAGCTGAAAATATTTTTCTCTTTCTTCTAAATAAGGGTTATGACCGCTCTTTTCGAACATTACGAATTCTGCCTGCGGAGCAAAATCTTTAAACTTAATTGAAAATCTCGGAAGTGCAACCCGGTCGTACCGGCCTTCAATTATCAGCAAAGGTATTTTTGTATCTTTTAACTTTGTTCTGAAATCCAGCTTAGCAACATCTCCGCCGATTATAAAATCTCCGTCGTCACCGACTAAAGTATAATATACAGTTGTATTAATTATAAGAGAATCTGTTGTTGCTTTGGCAGCGTTGGAGGCATCATAATAGTAAAGCAGTCCGGAGGGGAGATTATAAGCATTCTGGTGCTCAATTGAACTTGAATGAAAGCCTTGTTCTCTAAGTTTAATTAATTTCTCCCAGATTTCAGGGTACTGGTTTCTTAATTCATAGTTGCAGTTATCGTTATTAGCCTGCCACATTTCCCCGCTGTAAAGCGAATTTGAAAGCACCAGCTTTTCAATTGAACCCGGATATTTTAATGCATAATCCTGGGCAACCATCCCGCCGTACGAGTGTCCGATTATTATCCATTTTTCATAACCGAGAGCTTTGCGCAGAAGTTCAATTTCTTCCACGTCTCGGTTAAAAGTGTATTCGGTCGAATCTTTAGCCCTGTCCGATTTTCCTCTTCCGAATGCATCGAAATATATTACCTTATAATTTTCTGCCAAATCGGAAAACCACGGATGGAAGTAGGTATGCGAATTGCCAGGTCCTCCGGGAATAAGC
Organism: Ignavibacteria bacterium; assembly: GCA_050264735.1. Lineage (GTDB taxonomy): Bacteria > Bacteroidota > Ignavibacteria > Ignavibacteriales > Ignavibacteriaceae > DATKLQ01. The sequence continues at coordinate 8,979 of JBLNGL010000342.1, forward strand.
AGAACCGGCTCGCCGGTACCCTCGGTTTCATACCATATTTTTGATCCGTTTATTAAAACATAATTTCCATCCGGATGTTTTATTCCGGAATTTTGTGCTGAAATTTGTGCTCCTGTGGATAAAAAAATCAACATCAAAATAATTTTTATAAAATAAATATTTTTCATTGTTACTCCATATTTAAATAAAAATGATTTTTTTTGTTTTTAATTTACAGTTATTCTATATTGCAACACAAAAAAAGAGAGAATGGCTTCAGGGAAAAAGGTTAAATTTATATTCGTTACTGGCGGTGTTGTTTCCTCCTTGGGAAAAGGTATTACTGCCTCCTCGCTCGGTCTTCTTCTAAAAGCGCGCGGCTTCAAGGTTACAATCCAGAAATTTGATCCATACATAAATGTAGATCCCGGGACAATGAATCCCTTCCAGCATGGTGAAGTTTATGTAACCGATGACGGTGCAGAGACTGATCTGGATCTCGGACACTACGAGCGCTTTCTTGATGTTAATATGACCAAGGCAAATAATACTACCACCGGACAGGTGTATAATGAAGTAATTACTAAGGAAAGAAGAGGCGATTACCTCGGTGCAACCGTTCAGGTTATTCCTCATATTACCGATGAAATAAAGCAGAGGATGACCAAGCTGGCAGATCTCGGCGAATACGATATTATAATCAGCGAGATCGGCGGTACCGTGGGCGATATCGAATCTCTTCCGTTCATTGAAGCTATACGCCAGCTGATGCTTCAATTCGGAAGGAAAAATACTTTAAGTATACACGTAACTTTAGTTCCTTACATTTCTTCCGCCGGCGAAGTTAAAACAAAACCTACTCAGCACAGTGTTAAAAATCTTCTCGAGCTTGGTATTCAGCCCGATGTTTTAATATGCCGATCCGAAAAAAAGCTTCAAAAAGAAATAAGAGATAAGATTGCTCTTTTCTGTAATGTCGATTCAAAATCGGTAATTTCCGCATATGATTGCACTTCAATTTATGAAGTTCCCCTGGTATTCTGCAAAGAGAAATTAGATCAGCTTGTGGTAGAAAGGCTTAATCTTCCTGACAGGAAGATTAAACTTGAAGACTGGGAAAATCTTGT
>JBLNGL010000343.1:0-4781 GCA_050264735.1 Ignavibacteria bacterium
TATTTTGACTACTCCGAAATTTGTAAGCTGAGAATTTCTCCCATAATCTACACCTGAAATAAATGCGCCGTATTCATATCCTGATATTGATTTAGGATAATCAGCGGCAATATACCCGGGGTCGTAAATAGATTCATATTTATACTCCTTAAGGTCGTAGTAATTATGGCGCATGCTTATTTTATAAAACATATTCTGGGAAACAGTTTGTGTGAAATCTATTCCATGGTTAATAGAGAAAATATCCCGATCTTTTTCTCCTTCGGGGTTAAGCCTGTAATCGAAACTATAGGCTTTCTCCCAAGAATAACCGACAACTGCGACGTAACTTATGGTAATTTTATCAATGGAATTGTTGGTTAATTTAAATTGCCCGCTCCATTCATCATAAGGACTTAATGGAACTATTTTCCCATCGCCGGTGGGGTATACTATTCCTGCCAAATAGTTGTTTGTATCTGTCGGCATAAATCTTCTTTCTCCCCACAAAAAACCGTCATTGTGATACCTTCTTCCGCTCACTAAAAATGTAGTATTTGGAATGAAAGTAGGTCCGCTCAAAGTAAGCTGATAATTCTGCACTGAATAAGGGATGAAATTTTCATTATTCGGATATTTCGCCTTATCAAACGGTAAATAATCTCCCCCGTAAATTTCAGCGGAATATGCAAATCTATCGGTACCGCTTTTTAAAGTTGTATTTATTATTCCGGACATTGCCTGTCCGTATTTTGCGTCGAAAGTTCCGCTTACAACGGATACTTCTTCAATTATTGATCGGTCTATGGAGAGACTTGCTTCATTGTTAAAAGGATTGTTTATGCTTACGCCCTCAACCTGGAACTGTACCTCTCCGAATCTTCCGCCGCGCATATGGAATTCATCCCCGGATTGTACAATACCGGCTTGAAGGTTAACAATGTCATTTAAACTCTGAACCGGAAGGGATTCGATTTCCTCTGAGGTTACGTTTTTAACAGCACTTGTTTGATTAAACTCTACTATAGGCTTGTCGGCCGTAATTACTACGGTTTCCGACTCAATTGCCGCAGAAGACAGCCTGACATCCTGACCGGTTGTCTTGTCCGAAGAGATTTTTATCCCTTTTACAATCTCAGTGTTATAACCTATATATTGGTACCGCACAGTATACGTACCCGGTCTTAAATTTAAAATAGAATAGTACCCTTCCAGATCACTTGCAGCACCTATTGTCGTCTCCTCAACAATAATATTTGCTCCTATCAGCGGTTCACCGCTCGCAGCATCTGTAATCCGGCCGGATAATTTGCCTGTCTGCGATAAAATTATTGCCGGAGCAAGAAAAACAATCAGCAGTGAAAAGAACTTTATTTTTATAAAAAAATTTAATAACTGCAGCATATCTTTCATAAGCCACTAAGTTTATTAAAGAGGTGAGACTCACTTTCGAAGTGAATCTCACCTTTGTTAATTATTTAAGGAGAACCATCTTCTTTACTTTACTATTAACAACATCGCTCTTTGCCAGATTTTTAATTTCCAGCTGATAGAAATATACACCGGAAGATAACGCGCCGGCATCGAATTTAAATTCATCATAGCCTGCAGGTACATTGGTCTTCTTCATTACAGAAACTGCCTGGCCAAGAATATTGTACACTGATAAAGTAACATCTGCATTTACATTAAGCGAGTATTTAATTGTTGTTGTCGGATTAAACGGATTCGGATAGTTATCATACAGCTTAATTGAAGTAGGAATAGGAAGCTTATCTGTTATACCTACTGTCGGATTAGCCGGACCTAATGCCACCCAAGGAGGGGAAAGCTGACCTTTTTCCCATTTGAACCACCATGTTTTCGCATAGTAGTTCGAATTAGCATCATCGAAAACATCTATATCATTCACCAATCCTGCAATAAATACAACGCTGTCTCCCAAATCTTCAGGATAACTAAAGCTACCAAACGGAATTTTCAATTCAACAGTATAACCGCTGTCAATTTCCGCTAAATCATTAACATTTGTTCCATTGCCTAACTGCAGATTAAATTCTACGCCTCCGGTATCAGCCAAAGCTACTAAATCGTCACCGGCTTGAGCAGCTCCTGATGAATCTACATTTACAGTTAATGCTTTTACATTCCCCATAATTCCTCTTCCATTTTCATAATTTCTAGCAACCATGAAAAATGTTATTCCGTCTTTTCTATTTCCCTCACCGGGAACTGTAACAATCTGATCCGTAACTTTCGCAAAAGCATAAAGATTGGAATCATCATATGTTACCCAATAATCAACCTCCGGACCATCAACAACAGTGGGATAATCATTCCAATTAGTTTCCTGGTATCCGCTTGCCCAATTTCCTGTTCCTTTTATAGAATCAAAACCAGCTTCGTCTCCCCATTTAGCTTTGAAGTGCAGCGTATTATCGGCCTGCCACTCGCTTAGATCACCATCAACCGTTATTGAACTACCTTCTCTGATACGGGGTATTGTGTAATCAACCGGAGGGATGACTCCGGGGGTGGAGGTGGTGGTAACGTTCGGATCAATAAACAAAGCACTGTAATGCCATGTTTCATTCCATTCATTACTCCACCAGACCTTATTGAACCTATTATTAGTTGCATTAGAATCCATAAAGCCGTCTCCATCCCACATGCAGAAGCTGAAAGGCAGTATATCACCGTTAACATCAAATCCCATGGAATCAATTCTCATTCTGTGTTCAGATATCCATCCCTCATCTGCTAAAGAATCATAAGACATACCGCCAACAACTGTAGTTGCTTGTTCCCAGCGGGTCAGGCTGGAATCACCACCCCCATCTATTATGGCTAAACCTTTAAGTACGGGTTGTGAACCGGGAGCAGGCTGTTCAGTAAGTCCAGCCCATTTCCATCCGAATGTTGGGAAATGCTCTAATCTGAAATCCCATGGATTATATCTCGTAAGATCATGTGTTTTGTGAACAAGCATATTATTAACATAACCTACATAACCTTTGAAAGAAATTATTATACCATCGAATTGTTCCCAATCCACACCGCCTACATTTTTATCCTTCACTTTGAAGAGAAGATAAATATATGGATTCTTGTATAAGAATTTACATACAACATTTGCAGAGTCTTCCGCATCATGCACTCCCGCTATCCACTTATAACCGCTGCTGGGGAGATATGTGGTTGCGCCGTAACCAAGTTCAACCGAGTCGGCTTTTGCCCAGACTTCATCTTCCACCCCATCAATTGTAACATCTTCGGAGCCTTGCATTACCCGTACATATCTTGCATCTTCGCGGGCGTTTTTGTTTTGAGCCCACTGAGCAAAAAGCCCATTCGATAAGCCTGCCGTAATAAGCAGGATTACCAAAATAGAAAATGTTTTTTTCATTGCTTTTCTCCTTTATTATTTAGTGTTTTTTGTTGTTTCAGCCAAAGGCTGTTCCCGTTTTGCAGGAATTGATTTACCTAGAAAAACCTCAACTTTAATGTTTTTGCTTTTTTGAGGAATAATTACATTACTGTTTTGAAGTGAACCGTTTACTTTAATGCACTGCACACCGCTGAAAACACCCTCATTATTATGGACCATAATCTGGTATTCCGCTCCTCTGAATTTTCTTTTTACAGAAAATTTTTCCCACTCTTTTGGTATGCAAGGGTCAATCAGCAAACCATCTGGAGATGCCCTGATTCCCAAAATCCAATCGACAATAACTTTTTGAAGCCAGGAAGCGGAGCCTGTATACCAGGTCCAGCCGGCCATCCCGTAATTGGGTGAATCGGGTCCGTCAATATTTCCGGGCATTACAAACGGTTCGGCTGCATATTCATCAGCATTAAGTCCGTTGTAAACCGGGGATAATTTCCTATAAACCTCAAAAGCTTTATCCGCTATTTTTAATTTGGAAAATGCCCATATTGCCCACGCTGCAGCATGCGAATACACACCTCCGTTTTCTCTTCTTCCCGGAGCATAGCGGGTCAAATATCCAATCATTTTATCAGGTTTCGTATATGCAGGGGAAAGAAGCAGCGGACCATTCTTTTTCAGCAGATGCTTAGAGACTGCCCGAATAGATTTTAACTGCTTCTCAGGATCGGCTATTTCACTTATGATTGACCAGGTCTGGGCATTTAAAAATATTCTCCCCTCTTTGTTTTCCCTGCTTCCTATTTTTTCACCGTTATCTTTGGTAGCCCTGAAAAACCACTCGCCGTCCCAAGCATATTTATTGAATGCTGTTTGCAGTTCACCGGCTTTTTTTGAATATCTTTTTGCTGATTTTTCATCTCCGATCCTGCCGCACAAATCCGAAAATCTTCTCAGGATCAAATAAAAAAATTCTGCAAGCCAGATTGATTCTCCTTTCATATCCAGCCCGACTGCACTTAATCCGTCATTCCAATCTCCTGCACCAATTAAGGGTAATCCTCTTTTGCTATATCTAGTAATTACTTTTTCTACAGCAGCGGCAGAGTGATTAAACAGTGAATCTTCTTTTCGCATATTATCGTAATAGGGTTCTTTAATTGATAAAATCTTATAATCATTAGTCTCATCCAGGTATTGCAGCAGAACGAATGGGAGCCATAAAAGATCATCCGTCATCTTTGTCTCAAGCCCGGTTTCGGTAATCGGATGCCACCAATGCAGCACTGTTCCATCCTCATTTTGATGCCGTGCATGAACCCGGATTTGTTTTTTAGTAAATGAAGGATCCAGAGGTAAAAAAATGAGACTATCCTGAAGCTGATCCCTAAAGCCAAATGCCCCGGTCTGCTGG
>JBLNGL010000344.1:0-4067 GCA_050264735.1 Ignavibacteria bacterium
ATGCGCAGACTCTCGGAGAGAATCTTTATAAGAAGGTAAAGGAGCAATGTGATTATAATAATTATTTTCTTCAGGTAGAAAATATTTATGATTCTCTTTTGAACCCATAGATTTTTAAGTAAAATTTTTTTTGTAAATATTTTTATGCTTCCTCCTGCTGAACAGTCCGAAACATCCGCAGCTCTTTTTTCATCCGTAAAAGTAAATTTTATTGACTACAGCGCTGCTGTAGAGCTAATTAATAATTCAATCTTACTTAAGAAAAAATTTATAATTAATTATGTTAATGCATATTCAGTTGTTCTGGCAGATAAAGATGAAAATTTAAAGACTGCATTAAATAGTTCTGATTTAGTACATCCTGATGGAATTGGTATTTGGCTAGCCGCAAAAATTCTTTTTAAAATCAGACCGCTGCACAGATTCAATTGGACCGATCATGGAGATGATTTCTTAAAAATATGCGGAGAAAATGGATGGAGAATTTTTTTCCTGGGCTCAACTAGGGATGTTTTAATAAAAGCTTCCGCAAAAATTAAAAGAAAATTTCCTCAGTTGCAGTTAGTCGGAACCTTAAACGGTTATGAAGATCTAAATTCCGAGACACTAATTGAAGATATCAACGGAAAAAATCCTGATATTTTATATGTAGGTTTGGGGACTCCAAAACAGGAAAACTGGATATATAATAATGCTGAAAAAATTAATTGCAGAGTTATTCAGTCGGTGGGAGATCTCTTCAATTTATTTGCCGGGGAAAAAGTACGCGGGCCGGAATTTTTTCGGAAAATAGGATTTGAGTGGTTTTTCAGGCTGCTGAGCAATCCTAAAAAATATTTCAAGCGATATTTAGCCGGTATTCCAAGGTTTATAATTATAGTTGTAAGAGAATACTTCCTCCGAAAATCCAATGAATCAATTTTGTAATAATATTCCCAAATGGATAGGGGAATTGAACACAAGAAGACTTGCAGCGATATTTTTTATCGCCATTATCATATTTGTTGTTGGTTATACAATCTTTCTTAAAAAATTTTTTATCGGACTTATAAAGGGAAATAATGATTTTCTTGATAGGATCTATTATTTATCGATTTTTTCAAATCTTGAGTATGCAGCAGTATTAACATTGCTTTTCTTTTGCTTTTTTTATTTCTCCCGCCAGACAATTTTCAAATTCATGTATAGTTTGAATGACAAGAAACTTCTTTTTTCAGCTTTATCAATAAACTTTATCCTGCAATTTCTGATTTTAATTTTTGTAAATACTATCCCCATTGCCGACAGCAAATATTACATTCAAAATGCCGAAACTTTATATTCAACTGGTTCATACTTAAATCAAAACGGACTTCCTACATCATTTTGGCCGGTTGGATTACCGGCATATCTGGCGTTTCTGAAATATCTGTTCAACGATTACCTGTTTGCCGCAAGATTTATCAATATAATTTTATCATCACTCCTTATTTTTATATTGTTCAAAATTTTTTTGATAGAATTCAGTAAGAAACAAAGAATAATATTTCTTTTTTCTTTTGTGTTCTTCTTAAATAATTTGTTCAGCTCCAATGTTTTGATGACTGATTACCAGTTCACTTTTTTTCTTTGGCTGGCAATTTTCATACTCATTAAATATGATTATGCAATTTTGCATTTAGCTCTCATTGGAATAATATTGGGATTGATTAGCTACTTACGCCCAATCTCTTTGCTGCTGCCGACTATCATCTTTATTTATTTCTTGAAAAATTCCGGAATAAAACGTGCACTTCTGAAATCGTTTATAGTTACTGCAGCTATGCTGCTCGTGCTGTCTCCCTGGATTTATCGGAATTATATGGTCTTTAATAAGTTCATACCTGTTTCTACAAACGGCGGGTTCAATTTTTTAATGGGGAACCATAACCTTTCTTCCGGCGGATTGAATTTTGATTTTAATTATGATATTAATAATCCGGATGAACCGTTGGAAGAACGTAAAGCGTATTTAACAGCTTTTGATGATATAATTTCTCAGCCTTTTAAAGCTTTTCTTAGGTTACCCAAAAAGATTATCTATTCTTATTTAAGAGGGGACAGTTCGATAACTTGGGCTTTAAAAAGTACAAGAAATCAAATTTCACCAATTTTGCTCAGCACCTGTTTTTTTACGGCAAATCTTTCTTTTTATATAGTAATTCTATTAAGTTTTTTTTCCATTACAAAAAAAATTTCATTTGCCGATTTTCGGCTGAAACGATTTTTTCAGCTTATATATCTTTTTATAATTGTAATAATTCTTATATATGTCGGAGGTGAAAGATATATAATACCGATAATTCCAATTCATTTTTTCTTTTTTTCGAAGTTCTTTAATTAAATGTTTAGGTGGTTAAATAACGATTCTAGCTTGATATATTTTGGTTCTAAGAATATATTGTTATTACTTATTTCGTTTAATATTAATGCAAAGCTTTTTTAAACTTCTTCTTCTCATACTTATTTCTTCCTTAGTTGATTTAAATTCCCAGGTAAAATCTTCTCAAGTTGAAACAACATCATCCGGTTTAAAGATTGATCTTGAATTTGAAAGCACAAAGTACAACGCAAAAAATTTAGACGGAAAATCTGTTCTGGAATTTACCGGCTTCTTGGATGAAAGCTCCCCCGGCTCCCCGGTATTGCCGAAAAAAATTATTTATGTAGCAATTCCTCCCGGTTCAAAGGTAAATGTTTCCATATTTAAGAAAGAAACTTCTCTTTTAAAAAATGTTGAAATAGCTCTTAATAAAAAAACTGAAGCTATTAATGATTCGGTTCTTATTTATAAAGATGCACTCCCTGATTTAAAATATTTTGCAGCCGATATCTTTCCTCCTTCTGAAATAGTCCTTCTTGGTTATACCTGGATAAGGAATTTTTATTGCGCGGTAATCCAGATTAATACACATTCATATAATTGGAAAAGAAAAGAAATAAATGAACTAACTAAAGCCGAATTAAAAATTGATTTCATAAATGAACGGCCTTTTGCAATTAATCATGAACCGGACGTTGAATTTGAAAAGATTCTTAGAAAGCTGATTATTAATTACGATTATGCATCCGGTTACAGATCTTTTCCATTCCGCTCAGTCTCATTAGATTCTTCCGGAAACTGGATCGATTATTCTCAGGATTATGTGAAACTGGCAATTCCGGAAAACGGAATATACCGGATTACATATAACGATCTTGTAAATTACGGGATCAATCCCGCTGAAGTTAATCCTTCTCTGCTGAAAATTTTTATTAAAGGAAAGCAAATTCCTCTTTTTATAGAAGGAGCCGAAGATTTTTCTTTCGATCAGAATGATTATATAGAATTTTATGCCCGAAAAAATTACGGCTCACCAGACTACAGAAATATTGTGGCGCAGGGTGAGGACTATTTGAATTTTATGGATAGATATAATGATACGAGCTTTATCTGGCTGAGCTGGTATGGAGCTGAAGGATTAAGATCCGACTCTATTGATTCCTTCCTTCCGGGTGTTTCGGATACTTTAAAAAACCATCTCGTTAAGCTTCATTTTGAAAAGGATGAGAGAATCTGGTATTATGATGCAGTTTCACCGAGAGTGCAGCTCCCTTTCTGGCAGGAAAATAAAGTATGGACCTGGTTAATAGTTAATGGAGGATCAACTTCTTCATTTAGTTTTAATGCGGCGGATTTTGTGCCTAATACACAGGTTAAGACTTACGCCCGGATAATAAGCAATGCGGCAAATATAGTCGTGAATGCTCATTCTTACGGATCTAGTCTGAACTCGGGGTCGGCAGCGGATACTATATTTTTTAATTTCAAACAGACTGTGAATTTATCGAGCACATACAGTTCCAATTTGCTGCTGCCTGGGGAAAATCAATTCAGGATTTTTGGTTTTCCCACCCAGGCAAGTTTCCAGCAGGCCTTAATTGATTGGGTCGATATAGATTTTTACAGATCGAATACAGCCCAAAATGATTCTTTGTTAATAATTGTACCTGATTCCGTTATTTCCTCGGTTAAAGTTGTTGCTCTGTCGAATGTTTCCAGCGGCTCT
>JBLNGL010000345.1:0-3802 GCA_050264735.1 Ignavibacteria bacterium
ACCAATCAATTGATGTCATCTATGCCGGCTGATCAAATAGAGAACCGCCTCATGGCTGAGATTCACTACTATACACCATGGCAGTTTTGCGGCCTCGAGCAGGATGCAAACTGGGGTAAAATGTTTTACTTCTGGGGGAAAGATTATCATTCCACAAGCAATCCTACCCGCAACGCTACATGGGGTGAAGAGAATGCAGTGGAAACCTATTTCCAATCAATGAAAACAAAATTTATTGATAAGGGAATTCCGGTGATTCTTGGAGAATACGGGGCAATAAAACGCATATCTCTTGCCGGAGAAGATCTGACGCTGCATATAGCTTCGAGAGAACATTATTTCAATTATGTTACGAATTCAGCAGTTCGTCATGGTCTCATTCCTTTTTGCTGGGATAATGGATTGTTTAATCGCAATAACGGCGCAGTTATCGACCAGGGTACATTAGATGCTGTGATTCAAGGTGCTGTAACTTCTACAGAAGAAGAAAAAAAAACTGAAAATAGTTCCACTATTAATTATTTGAATGTTCAGCCGAATCCTGTTTCTTCTTCAACAAACATTCAGGTATTTCTTAAAGAACCTGCCCGGGTGAATATTTCTATTTTCAATATTCTTGGAGAAGAAGTTGCCGTTTTTAACGATTTAGATTATGGCCCGGGTACTCACAATTTGAGGTGGGATGCAAATTACTTGCCGGAAGGTGCTTATTTCATAAATTTAAATATTGGCAGCCATAGATTAATAAGGAAAGTCTTGTTAATACGATAAAAAATTCGTATGATTTTTCTTTATATGGTTTTAAAAGAAGTTTAAAGTTGATTCTGCCAATCCATTCTAAAAGAACTAGAGATCCGTTAGAATATCCGGATTATTCAAAATCGGTTGAGAAACATTAAATTCCCTACAAAGAATTAGAAGCTGTTTGGAAATTTTCAAATCACATGCTTAAATTTTTAATTGTTTTTGTCTTTTTAAAATTCTATTTTTTTCTCCTCAATTCAATGATTCTGCCCCTGAGTAAGTGGTTTCTTTCTTATAGCTAATTAAAACGGGATATAAAAATGTTAAAAAGGAGCCTGCTGTTTTCAGGTTATCTGCTTATTCTATTTTCGATAAGTTTTTCATGCTCTTCAAAGGAAACAAAAAAGGATAATAATTCTCCGCCGGGAAGCTCAGAAGATGCTCTATCAATTCCGCCGAATACAGCTGATGTAGAAGCAGAAATATTAAATTCCTATGTCAAGAACAGCAATAATGTATGCAGATTAAAAATTAAAGAAGTTTTTGAATACGGGGCTTATGTCAATCCATTGCCTCCGGGGACTGAAATCGAAGCCTTATTATCCGAAGAGCTTCTGGAAAAGGAATCAAAGAAAATTGAGAATGGAGAAGAAGTATTTGTTCGTATTTCTCAAACAAGCGGTCCGCAAGCTAAAGATTACTGGGTAATCATAATGTTTAACAAATAATATAGATGAGGTACCATGTCTAACGGATACAAAAGCTTTTTGCTGCTAGCTTTCGCTGCAGTTATTTCTTTTTTTCTGCTTTTAGAAGACAATTCTGAAATCGGCACAAAACACAAAAGAATCAGGCCGGCTTCTTCACCTAAAGCAAATTTGGAAATGAAAAAAGCGAGGGACGATTACTTCTTTTATCTCTTGCGCGATCCCGCTTCCAACAGAATTCCTCCTGATATAAGAAAGATGGAGCTTCAGTTTTCAGAACAGCTTAATGAAAAAAAATCATCATTAAATAAATCCTCTAATTTAGCCTGGGCAGAAGCTGGTCCGAACAATGTAGGAGGACGAACACGTGCTTTAGCAATAGATATTAACGATCCGAACACCGTTATTGCCGGGGGCGCTTCAGGCGGCATCTGGAAGTCTACTGATAAGGGAGCTACTTGGATTTTAAAAAGCACTTCTTCAACTATATTAAGCGTTTCATCGATAGCTCAGGATCCAAGACCGGGATTTACTAATAACTGGTATTATTCAACCGGTGAGTTTAACCATAACCTGGCCGGTACTATCGGCAGCAGCTTTACAGGAGATGGAATTTATAAGTCGACCGACAACGGAGAAACATGGAATGTTTTACCGAGCACTCATAGCTCCAATGTTGCACAGTGGGATGGTGATTTTGATTTTGTACTCAAAGTAGCAGTAAGCCCCGTAAACGGAAATATCTATGCTGCTGCTAATGGAATAGGTATTTTCAGATCAACAGACGGGGGAACATCTTTTACGAAGGTCCTCGGTAATGTGAACCACCATATTTACAGCGATGTTGCCGTTGCTTCCAATGGAACAGTGCTTGCAGTCCTGTCCACAGCATTTCAGGGAAATACGCCAACAATAACCCCGGGGCTTTATAGATCTACAAATAACGGGGATAATTGGACCAATATTACACCGGGAAGTTATCCTTCAGGTTCATTTAGAAGCGTAGCTGCAGTGGCGCCTTCAAATCCGAATACCGGATATCTGTTAACAAATACAGGCTTGGTTGCAAATGAAAAAGAAGTTAACAATTTCTATAAGATTAATATTAATTTGGGTACTTCCGAAGACCGCTCAAGCAATTTACCTGATTTTACTTCCTTAGGCGGGGTAGCTGCTCAAGTTGGTTATGTAACAACTCAGGGAGGCTATGATATGATTGTTGCGGTAAAACCGGATAATGAAAATTTTGTACTTATCGGTGGAAGCTCTTTATTCCTCTCAACAGACGGTTTTGCTACAAAGCCGCAGGATAATAAAACTGCCTGGGTCGGCGGATACCATCCGCAGTCTTTCGGTTACCCGAATTTTCATCCGGATGTCCATTCGTTTGCTTTTGATCCTTCTGATCCCAAGAAAATGTGGTGGGGCCACGACGGAGGCCTGAGTTATACTTCCGATATAACAAATACTTCATATCAAACATATTTTCCCTGGGAAAATAAAAACAACGGATACAACGTAACCCAATTTTACCATATTTCAATCGGCAGAAACAGCGGTGATAACAGGATAATGGGAGGAACTCAGGACAACGGAACTCCTTATTTTACTTATAACGGAGCAACAGCAAATCAGATAGATGATGTAAGCAGCGGCGACGGTTCATTCTCTTATTTCGGACAAAATTTTGCTTACACTTCATCACAATCGGGAAATGTAAACCGCTTAAGGTACGATCATCAGGGCAACCCGACCTGGAGTTCCGGCTGGTCGAATATTACTCCAAACGGTGCTGCAAACCAATTTTTTATAAACCCGTTTGTTGTTGATCCTAGTGATGAAAATATAATGTATTATCCGGCAGGAAATGTTTTATGGAGAAATAACCAGTTAGGTTCAATTGACGATTTCCAAAACGGCACTGCAACCGGCTGGACAAAATTAGATAATACTGCTGTACCTTCCGGTTATGGAATTTATGCATTAAATGTTTCAACAACTCCATCTCACATCTTATATTATGCGGCATTTAATCCTCAGGCTGCACCAAAATTATATAAATTAACAAATTCTAATACTTCAAGAAGCAACGGAGCGGAGATAGGTATTCCAGATGCAGCTATCGGGGCATATATTAATGATATTGCAATTAATCCTGATGATGCGAATGAATTAATTGTAGTTATGTCTAATTATAATATTACCGGCCTGTATCATTCTGTTAATGGCGGAGGCAATTTCACTGCAATTGAAGGAAACCTCGAAGGAACAGAGCAGAATCCCGGTCCGTCTTTAAGAGCAGCGACAATTCTTCCTGCGGGCGGAGGAAAAACTTACTATTTGGCAACAAG
>JBLNGL010000346.1:0-10671 GCA_050264735.1 Ignavibacteria bacterium
TTCTAAAGTTATATGATAACGTATTGCAACAATTGGATCTAATACTGAACCCTGACTGCCGGAGAGTGCTGTAAAATCGTTCATCACTTGTGGATTGGCTGTTGTGTTTCCACGACCAATGAATTGCATCCGGTCGGTTTCGAAAGAAACCTTTTCTATATTCACGCCACGCACTACCATCATATGAAACATCAATGGTGTTTTCTCTTCCATGGATCGGGGTCTGCGATTACAGAGTATTGCATGTCGCTCCTGGATAATCTCAGTTTGAACAAATAGATTACTGAATGCCGGATGTAAATTATCAGAAGCAGATGTAGCAAGAACAACTTCTGCGTAACTCGTAATATCAATCGTTCGCCGTGTTCGTGATCGGTTTGTAAGATGTACTCGTCGCAGTTCGATATCATCTTCCGGTGATACAACAATCTCCATATGTATATCAAAATTCTGATCTTGTCGACGAAATTCAGCAAGACCTTCCGAGAAAATAGCTTCATAATTCTTCGATCGTTTCAGCGTTGGTTGATGTGTAGTTGACCAAAATTCTCCACTTGACTCGTCGTGGATATAACAGAAAGTGCCCCAGTTATCGCGAGTAGTGTCTTCTCGCCAGCGTGTAACCGCAATATCTTTCCATTTGCTGTAACCGCCACCGGCGTTAGTAATCATTACATGATATCTTCCGTTCGAAAGTAGATGCACCTCTGGAACTAGTGTATCAGGTTTATTGAGTATTCGTATAGGCACTCCCGGACTATTAATTTGTGTTGGAGTATCAGATAGCCCTGATGTGCGTGAATAGAAAACCGTTGCTTTGGGAATTCTTTCCTGAAGTAACAAAATGGTTGCTTCGAATAAAGAATTTGAGTTAAAACGCTTCTGCATAGGACAATCCAGAATCAAATAAGCAAGAGAGAGCAGGCTCATTCCCGAGTGATGTGCCATGAAAGATTTAATTATCACACTTGATTGTCCACGCGGCATACGGGATTTTGTATAGTCCAATGCTTCATAAAAACCGTATTTTCCGAGCATCCCATCGGAAGCAAGTCGTTGAAGATTAAGACAAGCTTCCTTTGGCTCAACCATCAAAGCGAGTGCTGATGCATAAGGTGCAATAACCAGATCCTCAGCTAGCCCACGTTTTAACCCTAATCCAGGGACACCAAATGCGCGGTATTGATAATTGAGATTTACGTCTACAATGTTATAACAAGATTCAGAGATTCCCCACGGAACTCCGCGCTCTTTCCCATATTCAATCTGCTGCTTTACAGCAGCTTTATAAGTTTGGTTAAGCAACGTGTTTTCGTAGGTTGGCATTACCAGCAGCGGCATCAAGTACTCGAACATTGAACCGCTCCAGGAAAGTAGAATTGGTTCGCCACCAACCGTTGTAAGTAATCGCCCTAATGCAAACCAGCTTTCCTGTGGTAATGCTCCTTGTGCAATTGCAACAAAACTACTCAATCTTGCTTCCGAAGCCAGCAGATCATAGTAGCTTGAATCCCGTCGTCTTTCATTAACACTGTACCCAACTGACTGCAAATGACGTGTCTTATCATACAGAAAAGTATAATCTATACAGGCAAGCTGACTTGATTGATTTGCAAGATCTTTGATCGATGTAATACGCTTATTTGCGCGGGCATTAGCTTCCGTGATAAATTGTTGAAGTTTATTTAATTGCTCGCTTTTCTCAGTTGAAATGTCTGAAGAATGCTCGAAGTCAGAGAGCAACCGCAAGTCAAGTTTTGCTAGTTTGCGCAATGTTGGTATCTCATTAAAGCCGGAAAAATAATTCTCCAAGTCTGGAGAATTTAGCAGAATAACCCAAGGCGCTAGAAACGTCAATTCATCGAGAGCACTGCGGCATTGCATAGCAAGTGCGTGAGACCATCTTTTAAGTTCACTATCATGAATCGCATTAAAATCATTTTCTATTTCTACAGTCGATGCTGCTAACTTGTCAAGTCTTCGCCATACATCCACGAGGGTAACAGGCGGAAAAATGATTATCAAATCTAAATCCTTCTTAAGTTGAACTAACCTGTCATTAGCGATTTCTCCCGCAGCATCAATTAGAATTCTTAAAGTGTCGCTTATCCCTTCGAACAGTTGTTGACCAACTATTTTTTTATCAGGCAGAGAAAGAAAGCCCTGACTTAGTGTAAGCAGATGACCTGAAATATTCCCGCTGTCAACAGATGAAATATAAAGAGGAGGCAGCGGCTTTAAAGATTTTGTATCGTACCAGTTGAAGAAATGTCCTCGATACCGTTCCAGAGTTTCCATGGTTTTAAATGCATTCGATGTTCGATCAATAAGTTGTCCTGTAGTGATGTAACCAAAATCATACGCTGACAAATTAGCGAGAAGTGCCAATCCCATATTAGTCGGCGATGTTCGATGTGCGATTACAACAACAGGATTTTCCTGATAATTATCAGGCGGCAGCCAATGATCTTCCTGACCAACAAAAGTTTCGAAGTAGGACCATGTTTTCCTGGAAATGTCTCGTAAAAATAATTTTTGAGTAATAGTTAATTTTGCTTTGCGTTGTACGAGCGGCAAACTGATCCACCAGGTGATAACCGGAGATACAGCCCAAAGAAATAATATTGGAAAAGCAACAGCAGGTATATCTTGATTTGAATAAACGAAATAAATGATAGTAGAAATAGCAATGAACGGAGCTATCCACATTGTCCCATAGGAACTGAGGAGGTTTGTTTTACTATTACGATCTATAGCATTGGACGGATTCCATTCAAGTAGTTTTTTATGGGAAACCAGCATTCGCCATAAAGTGCGTAAAATTGCATCCTGACTGAAAAACGCCTCGTATGGAAGAGTTATAAAAGTAAAAGCTGCCTGAACTAAATGCACACCGGTGGATCGTACTGCAGCAACAAGGTGTTGGCGAATAAGTACATCTGTGGGTTTTTTTAGTAAATCGACAATTGAGATGATCAACGAGGGAATCAGAATAATTCCGATCACAACCAATGTCCAGAACCAGGCTTGTGGCAATACTGTCCACCCTAACAACAAAATTAGTAAAAGTGGCAGAGGTGAAAGACTGCGTCGAAGATTGTCAAAAATTTTCCACAGTGACAACAATGACAGCTGGTTTCTAACTAATCCATTGTTAGGACTTGGAACCACCGGAAGCAGCCATCTCAATAATTGCCAATCTCCGCGAATCCAACGATGCCGGCGATTTACATCCGTAATATATCGGGATGGATATTCCTCATATAACTCTATGTCACTCACTAGACCGGCTCGTGTGTGGCACCCTTCGAGAAGATCGTGACTGAGAATTCGGTTTTCAAGAAATCTCCCATTGAGAACTTGCCCGAACATATCAACATCGTATATACCTTTACCAATAAATGATCCCTCGCCGAACACGTCCTGATAGACATCAGAAACAGAGCGCGTGTAAGGATCAATTCCCGGTTCACTTCCATAAAGCCGTGCATATCGTGAACGATTGGTTCCAGGAAGGCTGATTGCAACGCGCGGCTGCAATATTGTATATCCGTCACTTACATAATGTTTTTTTTCATCGTAATGTGCACGGTTAAGAGGATGCGCCATCGTTCCGACTAACTGTCGTGCAGAATCACGAGGTAACTGTGTATCAGTATCAAGAGTAATAACATACTTCACAGATGGTAAAACTTCAGTCCTACCGATAATAAGAGAGAATCTATTTTTCGGACCCCCTCGCAATAAAGAATTCAATTCCTCAAGCTTTCCTCTTTTACGTTCGTAACCCATCCACAACCGCTCTCGAGAATTCCATTGCCGTGGTCGATGAAAAAGAAAAAAAGTATCGCTATGCAATCCTTTGTATTTTTTATTAAGCTCTTCAATTTTCTCACGTGCAAGCTGTACCAGTGGTTCATCTTCAGGCAGAGTTTCTTTATCAGAGTCTTGAAAGTCTGTAAGAAGTCCAAAGTGAAGATTCTCGTCCCGGTTTCCAAGAAAACGTACTTCCAAAGATTCAATAAGTTCATTTATATTTTTTGCATCACTTAATATCGCAGGAATTACTACAAGTGCGCGGAACTCCGGTGGTATACCTTCGGAGTAATCCATTCGCGGTAAGCGTTGGGGCATTGTCAATAAAGTTGATAGCCAATTCACTAAAGCAGCAGATAAATTACTTGCAGCCAGAAAAAAGAGTATACCCATCAGTTTAAGCGGCAAACCATTTAATCCTTCGTCGTAAGATTTCTCTAATAAGCCGGCGGTGAAGAGTGCCGTCAATAATATAATCGAACCGCTGTATAATAATAAAGGTATACGGCTACTTATTTTTCTTAGAGTTGCAGCAGCAGAAAATTGTACTTTAGCAAGTGCCTCAAATTTTTTCGAACCCTTATCAATCAAGTAGTATCCGACATGTGCTGTTCTATCAGTGGCACCATTTAATGCAGCACCTTCTTGTGATAATCGAATTGCTAGTTGTGCCGCCTCTTCTTCAGATAGAGAACTGTTTTTTGCACTCTTTTCAATCACGTGCCGGTAGCGATCGCGGGTTGCAAAATCCATTTGTCCATAAACTCCACAAGGATCCTCCATTAAGATTCTCTCTACTGAGCTCATCGTCTCAACGAACTTGGACCAGTCAATAGATTCCAGGAATCGAAGACTGCCAATACTATTGCTGATTGAAACTTGATCTGCAGCTTGCTGTTGATTACCAACTTGTATCAAATTTTCTATAGTCTGACTTGAGTCAGAAAGCCTCTGTTCGATCCAGGTTAATGGAGATGCCAGAATATGGCTTAAACTCTGCAGCCTTCGTGTAAATTCAGACACGAATGGTGTGGTCATTGGCGGATCAGACCGCGCCATATCAGCAACCACCAGAATTAAACTTTTAGGATCCTTCTCTACTATTTCTATCATTTTGTCTGCCCAGGAGTCAGCCAAATTCCGTTCAATCCTTCCGGCAGCAACCCGAACAGCAACGCGGCGGAGATTTTCGATCAATGCCAAACGCAGCATAATTGGGATTGCCCAAAGCTCACCAATCTTTAGAGTTTTGATAGTTTGATAAGCAGCAACAAAACGATTTAGGTTTTCCGGATCTACACGCCCATCACCGTGCGAAATAATTTCCTGAGCAATATCATAAACGCGAGGCAAACCACTCAGAAGGCGCGGTAATTCCCGGCTATAATCTTTGGGTAAATGTTTTTTACCTGTGCGAATTTGCTCTTCGATTAAATAAAAATTATCAAGCAGCCATTCACCGGCAGGTGTAATCGCGCGTTTTGTTTTAATCGTTTCGGTTAATAAATCGTGAACTTCACAAAGAAAGTCTTCATTTTCAGCAAGGCGTTTTAGTAATTTTTGATTTGACTGAGGTTCAGAAACTAGCGTATGTGTGCTTGCTAGTATTTTGCCGTGCTGCTCCATTTGATCCGCACTGAATAACTCGGAGCGTAGTGGTGACTCTCCATTCGCAAATTTTTTATTAAGGGAACTCTCATTAAGCTGGGCCCTAAGGAGTGAAAGTGATTCATTTATTTTCGGATTGATTACTTTCATAGTTTATTTTCGTAGTGCTTCTAATTCTCTCAACAAACTCATTTCTTGTTCACTGAGATTCTCTATCTTCCACTTTTTGGAAAAAAATAAATGATAATAATATTTCGAGCAAAAACTGCCTAACCAGTTTTCATAGCCGTCAGCTTATTTCACTCACCTCAACACTTCAATCGGGTCGAGGTTTGCAGAAATATTTTCGTAACGTATAGGAGACAATGAATGAAACATTCCAGATTACATCAATCAAAATTATCTTCTCACTTCTATCTGCTTTTCCTGTTCGATGAATACAATATTTAAACTTGAGAAAAATCCTAATCCTACTTTAAATAATACTTGCACAATTTCAGGTTTTGTATTAGACAGAAAAACTAAGAACCGCTTATTGGAGCGGTATAAACCTTATTCTAAATCAAATATTGTGTTTGAAGCTAATTTCAGATACTCAATAAATGTTGAACTTGTATTTGATTTGTGGGTAAATGATTATCTTTTTTCTAAAAGAAAAAGCGCAGAGTGAAAGTTCTCAGCGCTTTTTATTTATAATGATTTACATCATAATTTGTACTCCTCTTCTGTTCCAGCAGCCTCAGCATTAACCATAGAAACAGCAATTTCAGTTAATTGTGCATCCGCGGCTTTTTCTTCCATAAGCGTTTGTTCCAGTAAGTTTACAGCCTCTTGTAACTTAAGCGTTTCTGCAAATTGACGAAGCGTTCCATAAGTAGCGATTTCATAATGCTCGACTTTTTGTCCTGCTAAAATTATTCCTGCATCGCGCATTGCTCCTTCTTCACATTCCTCAATAATTTCCTGGCCTTCCTTTATCAGCCCCTCCATTGCTTCGCACTTTTTAGCAACTGCTTTTTTGTCAATAGAATTAAATACTTTTTCTAACCTGGTAACTTGATTTTGCGTTTCTGAAAGGTGATTTTCTAATGCCTCTATCAAATCTGTTGATGTTGCATTTTTAATCATTTTAGGAATCGCTTTAGTCAATGCTTTTTCAGCCCAGTAAATATCTTTCAATTCATCTTCAAATAATTTCATTAGCTGAGAAGATTCCATTCCTTCAGTATCTGACATCTTAGATGTCTTTGTGTTGTTCTGCGAACCGGTGTTTGATCGTTTTTGCATGATTTTTTTCCTTTTTTTTGTTATGAATCAAGTTGTGTTTCAATTTCAACTTATGTATTGATCTTAAGTGAACCAATCGGGCGAAAGGATGAAATTAGAGCTACATCATTTGGATGAGTGTAGTTCAGTGCTGTATTCAAATTTGCATATTAAGCTTTAATTAGCTCTTAGTTGGGATATCAATAATCTTTTAATTTTTTCTCTTAAGAAACATTCTATATAACAATAAAATAATTATAGCACCTATAGTTGCACCAATAAAACCTGCTGTTTCACCAGGTTCATAAATTCCTAAAAATTTACCTAGATAGGTTGCAACAAATGCACCTGCAATTCCAAGTAGAATTGTAATTATGCAGCCGCCCGGATCTTTACCCGGCAATAATAATTTTGCAATGACTCCTGCAATTAAACCGACAATGATAGTTCCTATAATTTCCATTACTGCTCTCTTGAGTTTTTGTTGATAAATTTTTCAGTTGAAATCATCCGTATTAGAATTGATTTCTATTCCTTTTCCATTAAATTATTCTGTTGTTTTACCATCGAAGTGTTCACTGCCTTTCTCTGCATCGGCACGGGTATGATGCACAACACCATCCCGATGATTCGGTGGAGAATAGATCGTATAGAGTTTAAGTGGAACACTACCGGTATTAATAATGTTATGATTCGTCCCGGCAGGAACAAGCACGGCAAAGCCTGCGCTGATCTTCTTATTAACGCCATCAAGAAAGGCCTCGCCCGTACCTTCTTCCACACGAAAGAACTGATCGAGCTTGTGCACTTCTGCCCCGATTTCCTCTTTGGGCTTCAACGCCATAACAACTAGCTGACAATTCTTAGCTGTGTAAAGCACTTGGCGAAATTCTTTGTTACTGATTGCGATACTCTCAATGTTTTGCACATAACCTTTCATAATAACTCCTTGGTTTATGATTCTCTACAAATTATTATTATTTACACCCCGAACATTATTTCAAGATTGTTTGATTGATTATCTGTCCCGTTCATTCTCCGGCAAATTTGATAAGCTCTGAATTAAACTTTTTAGTTTCCTCGAGAAACAAACTATGACCGCTATTCTCAAAGGGAATGATTTGTGAATGTGCTATCCCGGCATTCATTTGTTCAGCAAGATCAAAAGAACATATTTTGTCTTTTTTGCCGTGCATAATCACAGTAGGAATTCCTATTTTCACCAAATCACTTCGCAGGTCTGTATCACGCAGTGCAATTAAACATTGAGCCGTTGCATAAGAAGAAGCGCTTAAACAAATCCCATTTAACCAACTTCTGATACCTTCACTTAGTGAAGTTTCAGTAGCAGAAAAAATTTTTGAGAAATCTGCTAAGAGTTTCGGTCGGTCTTTAGAGTTCAATTCAATTAATTCATCAGCTGCACTTTTCGGAAGATTATATGGAAAATCTTTGCGCTGAGTCCAAATTGGTGCTGCTGCTGCAACCAAAGCCAGTCTGGAAACATGAGTGCCATCGTAATTTGACACAAAACGAATTGCAATAGCACCTCCCATAGAAAAGCCGACTAAAACAGCATCGTCTATTTCCAGAGTCTCTAAAACATTTTTAATATCCGCCGCGTGTACATCGTAATCATAAGCTCCGTAAGGCTTATCTGATTTACCAAAACCTCTTAACGTAATTCCAATTACACGGAATTTTTTATTTATCAGATCGTTGTATTGGTATTCATACATCTCATCACTCAGCGGCCAGCCGTGTATTAACACAATAGGTCTGCCTTCGCCTGCATCTGTTATATGAAGACTTACATTGGGTTCTACTTCTATATATTCTGCTCTGACAATTACAGATAATTTTCCATGAAGTGTTTTATTCATTTTACTTTTCCTAATAAATAAATTATTTCTTTTGCCGGCTTTCCGGGATTAACAAATTATCCCATTCGGTAATCTTTGCTTTGATTTCAAAAAGATTCTTTAAAAAAACGCTTACTTATTTCTGAGTTTTCTCCAAAAGGCTCCAACTCCTACACCTACTGCGCTTATATTTTTTACTATAGGCATCACAGTATCTTCTACGCTGTTCAGAATTTTGGTTTCCATATTCAAAATTTTATCCGTGCGATCTCTGATATCGCTAACAATTGATTTTGATATTTGAAGCTGAGATTCGGCTTCATCAGTAATGTGAGTTAGTTTTCCTGAAAGTACAAAAGTTGATTCTAAAAGCGGGGTAAGTTTGTACGATAATCCCTGTATCTCCGCACTAATGGAATGCACCGATTTTACAATCTGATAAATGTAATAAATCAGTGCAACACAAAGAGCCGATGCTGATATGAGCAAAATAATTGTTAAAATTTCTATTGTATCCATTTTGATGAATTATATATTCTTAGATTCTTTTTTATAAGTCTCTATTCCGGCTTCTACTGAAGATTTCAATCTATCAGCTTCTGTTTCTATCTTTTCTTTAGCGGAATGTAAAACCTCTTTTGTTTTTACTTTTGCATCATCATACACCCGTTCAGCATCTGCTAGTATCTCCCCGGGTTTTGATTTTACATCATTCATAATCATTGTGTATTTTCTTTTACCTTCATTGAGCATTTTACCAGCCTGGTTTTTCTTCTCTGTAAAATATTTATCAGCTTCATCTAAATATTCCCCGGACTTTTGTTTTAAATCTCCTCTAAGTTCCTTGCTGCTTTTGGGAGTAGTTAATAATGCAACTATTGCCCCAGTAGTTCCACCTGCTAAAAACCCAATAAGAAAACCTTTAACGCTATTATTTTGTAACATTGTCTATTCCTTTCATTTAATTTTCTAACTAAATCAGTTATCCTGATAAAATTAATCGATTCGACCCTTGAAATAATGAATAGTGCTTTTTACAAATTTTTTTCTAATTAGCTCAAGCACTATCCAAATAAATTACGATTTGCTTAATCCTTTTTCGTGGAAATATCGTTCAGAGTATTTCCAATATAATCCAAACCGTCATTGAAATCCTTTTTGAATGTTTCCCAACTATCTTTTCCTTCATACTTATATTCATTAAGTTTTTTCCTTAGCTCAACATTTCTTTGTTCCAATTCTATAACTTCCTGTTCATATCTAGCTTTGGATTTTCCGCTGGCTGTTTTAATCAATGCTTTGAAATCACTAATTTTCTTTTCGTTAGCACTAATTTTTAATTCAGCATCTGTCTTAAATTGCTGCCACTCCTTCTCATATTGAGCCCGTGCATCCATCAATTCCTGATTTGCTTTTTTTACATTTTCTTCAGCATCTTCTACCTTTTCTCGATTGTTGTTACAACCTGTAAATAATGACCCTGCCATGAACAGGATAACTGCTGCGATGAAATATTTGTTTTTCATAATTCTCCTTTTGAGCACAATAAATTTCCGGCTAACCACCTTCTAATATTTAGAAATTATTTTTTGAACTTCTTCTTTAGTTTTTCCAAGCTTTTTTTGTAACCTGCCCAATAGTTCTTCTTCTTTACCTTTTATTAATAGCAAATCATCATCAGTAAGGTTTGCATACTTTTGTTTTAGCTTACCGGATGCTTCATTCCAATTTCCTTTAATTTCCAATTTATTCATTTGTTAATCCTTTGCAATTGATAAATAATTTATTTTATAGTTTCTTTTAATTACAATCTATGATATTAAATAATTCTTGATTGTTCAATCGAGCAAAAGGATGAAAAAAGGATTAAACCTTATGGTGATTTTATCGATTATTATTCACGATGAGATATAGTGGTCTTAGGAGGGAAAATAGACATCAGGACTCTTAAATGATTAATTAACTAAAAACCATTTATTTATATGTTATTATTTTTAAAAAAATTCCCAGCTGTAAGTTAATGAAAATGAAGTTTACAGCCGGGAGGGAGAGAGATATGATGCACTGCAATGATATAGAGATATGTCTCACAGATCAATCGGTCAAAAGGATGAAAATG